>JAAFHJ010000398.1 GCA_013298325.1 Myxococcales bacterium
CCGGGCCGGCGACGAAGTACGTATGCGCGCCCGATGCCGGTTGCGTCGTTTCCTGCCGCGTGTCGCGCGAAGTAGTCGTCGAGCGCACGCTTGCCGCACGAGAACGCCGTTTTTGTATCGGACGGCTCGATCGGCGTGGTGACGTACGAGGAACCTTCGCTCATTTGCCGTGGCGTTTGGCAGCGGCCCGCAGACGTGGGCTTGGAGCCGGGGCGTCCTCTGCGAGCGCCTTTATCGTTGCAAGCGCCTCCGGCGGCATCCGAAGCTTCTCCGTCTTCATCGCCCACTCAAGCGCCGCGAGCGTCGGCGTGGCGAGTTCGCAGGCGGGCGTCGCCGAGTTTGGATCGAGGGTCACGAGCCGGCGTCCGCGACGCACCTCAAGCACCACCTTGAGGAAGAGCGTGAGCGCTTCATCGACGAGCTGGCTTCGGCTCAGCCCGAGTTCGTCCGCCAACTGAACGACCGCGGTGCCTCGGCTATCGGGGATGGTTGCTTCGAGTCGCATGGGATCCTCCTGCCCTCAGATATGAGGGGGAATTGAGGGATACGGCACCGCAGCCCGTTCGGCAAGCGCCGACGCTCTTGGCGCGTATCAAGGGGTGGTTTTCGTAAGCGCTCGTCGGCAGGCCCCGCGCGTGGCAGGGTGGATCCCGCCATGATTGTTCGAACTTTGTCGGTGTCGCTGGTTGCGGGGGCGGTGTTGGTGGCGGTCGCCGGGTGTGGGGAGGTCGCCCCGCTCGCGAGCCGGTGCCCGAAGCTTGATCGCGACGCCTGCGTCGAAGACCCAAGCTGCACGTATGTGGATCAAGCGTGGAGCTACGGCCCCGTCGTGACCGGCTGCTACCCAGAGTGCCGCGACGCCGACTGCGCCCCGGGGACGACGTGCACCGATGTGGAGATCATCCAGGACCCCAGCCATGTCCACATCGATGTCGTTCTCTTGAATTCCTACTGCGAAGCGACGCCGCGGTGACGCTCGGGCCTCACGCGCGTCGATCGAGCGCAAGGTTCCTTCCAACGGAACGAAGTTGCATTCCGGCATCGAGATCGTTCCGTTGGAAGTTACGATCGAGCCAAAATCTCGCGGTTCGTAACTTCTGAAGGAACGAAGTCGCATTCCGGCATCGAGATCGTTCCGTTGGAAGCAACGATCGGCCAAAATCTCGCAAACGGGACCTTCCGACCGTCCCGACGCTCGATCGAGCCGCGCGAGGCTCCAAGGTACCGCTGGGGAATTTTGCCCCAAGCGCGCCACGGGGTGCCCGTGGCAGGGTGAACGCGATGGTTGCTGTTCGTGATGACGCCGGCCCCGGTGCCGTGAGAGCACGACTCCTCGCCGTCACGGGGGGCCTTGCCCTTCTTCTTCCGGCTTCCTGCCGCGAGACGTCCCTGCTCGTCGACCGTCCCATCGATGCGGGGGCACTCACCGACGCGAAGGTCCCCAAAGACGCAAGTCGCGAGGCGGCGTCCGACACGGATGCCGGGCTCTCGTGCGGCGGTATCGACGGGTGGACGGCGGTGCAACCGTTCACGCGCACCTGCAAAATAGCGGTCGCGGAGCCTTCGCTGTGGCCCTCGCTCCGGCCGACGGTGGCGCCGTGCAACAACGGGCAGGCGAAATGCACCGAGCTCGTCTTGGAGCGCATGTCGGACGGTCGCCCGGCCCAATTCCGCAGCTACCCGATGGAGTCGGAAGCAAGCGGATTCGTATTGGATATCGACGACCCGCGCGTCGGTACCTGCCGGCGAAGCCTCTACCTCCAGCCGGAAGGGGCTTCCTTGGCCGTCCGCGGCGGCGTGACAGTCGACCGAACGCCGACATGCGCGCCAGTCCACGTGGGCGGAAACGGGAAGTCGGTGTTGACGCTGAATCGTCGACCGGACGAGGGCCTGGCACCGGCGGTCGCTCTGAGCGCGTGGGGCGCGACGGCCCGCGAGTTTACGGTCGACGTGACAGCCGCGTTCCCGCTCGGCTACCGCAGCGGCTCGACATTGTTCCCTTATGTCGCCTCGACCGGCACCTACGACGTCGTCGATGAGCCTACGAAGCGCCTTGTGAAGACCACTGCGCCGCCGCAGGTCATCAACCAGTTTCTCCCCGATCTCTCGGTCGCCGGCGAGCTGTGGGGGACCGCCGGCTACGGTCAGTTCGGAAAGTCGGAGACCTGGCGCCTCGATGCGACGGGCGCGTGGTCGGCGCTCATTCAGCGAAAAGGGGTGGAACGTGGAGACGCGGCTCGCCGCGTTTGTTGCAGGCTGCTTCGCGTGGCGCGTCGCGCTTGGTTTGTGGGAGACCGGCGTCGCACCGTTCCATACCGGTCTGCAGCTGGAGAGCGCACTTGCGTCGCTCCTCGGCTTCGCGATGTTCTTTCTTGCCGCCTCGGAACGGCGAGAAAATGCCTGGCAGAAACAGCTGTTTATCGCCGGGTCCTTGGCTTTTCTCTTCGCGCTAACGGTGCAGGCGAGTTTCCTCCGGGATCGTCGCTTTGAGTACGGCTCCACGAACGACGCGCTCGCGTACGTAGATGAGGCAGCTTGAGTCTTTCGTTCTGGGCGAAATCCGTATGAAGCAACACTCAGCCAAGGCTTAGCCGCTCAGCGGCTCTCGCTGGAAACCCAGACGCCACTGACCAATGGGTCGCTGACGAGTCGCCTCGCCTGTCCGCCGGGATCTTTCCTCCTCGTTCTTCCATTCACGTTCGGAACCAGACGAGAACTACCGTATTTGGCGGCGTTCTTTGGCCTCGTTATTCTCGCATTCAAACGAAACAAAGAACGCGCTCTAACGTTGCTCGCGGCGATCGGGCTATTCACGCCGATCAGCTACCATGCGACCCACGGAGTCACTGATTTTCTCTGGATATTCTTCGCTGCACTTGCGCTCGGGACGGAAAATCTTCTGCTAGCTGGCGCAGCCTTCGGCGTCGCTTGTTTGGTCAAACAGCAAGCATGGCTCCTCGCCCCCTACTTGGTCTTTCGCACCTATCGCAACTCTGGGCGCGGAGAAGCCCTTCGATTTTCCTGCGCCGCAACGGGTATATTTGCTGCGGGCGCTGTGCCTTTTTTGTACTGGAATCCGTCGGCCTTTGTTGCCGGACTTCTTGAACCGTTTCGAGCTCCAATGGTCCCCTTTGGAGAAGGGCTCGCGAGCCTGCGCGCGACAGGAGCGGCTGTTCTCGAAAAGCAGACCTTTGTTGCGCTCTTCGCTCTCGTACATTTCCTCAGCTTTTCATTTCTTCTTCTCGAACCGCGACGTGCCGGCAAGTGGGTCGTCCTCTTTCCCGCCCTGGCCTCCTTTTTTGGACCTCGTGCCCTCTCCTCTTACTGGATTTTTCATACGCTACTTCTCGCCACCGAGCCCACCCTCTTTTCCGTGGAGGAGGCGCCACGCTTCGGCCCGGTCCTCGCTGGTCGTCTCCGCCGGGGGCTCGAACTCGCCATGGGCGCTGCCGTCGTGGGGACAGCGGTCGTCGTCATCCGGGATCTACGCCGGACCGCCGCGGCAATCGTAGAGGTGCTGCCGAAACGGATGGTGAAGGGGAGCCGGGTTTCCGGCATTGAGGTTTTTGTAACCAATCGGGCCGCAACGGCGCTCCGACCGAAATTCTGGGTGTACGGGACCCAACAGGCATTTCTTTGGGCCAGCGACGGACCCGAAGTAGTCGCCCCCGGGACCCGCGCCTTCTTCCGATTGAGCACCCAGCGGCCGGGGCGCGAGTTCGATTTGGCGTTCGGGGCGGGAATCGTCGTCCGCAATGGGGAGGGAATCGACTTGGGCGGCGCTCAGATTGCAGGTCAATCTCCCAGATTCGGGGACGTTGCGAACAGTAATTTCGCAATTTGGGAACCAGAAGCGACGTTACCTAACGAATTTTATCCTATTGAATCCTACAACGATGCATCGGTCTCCCTTCGCCTGGATGGCCCAGGCCTTCGTGTCCACCCGCGACTCCCGGGCGGATCCTTCGGGTTTTCGGCAACGACGATCTACGCCGAACAAATTCTCGCCGTCGCGCTCCCGGAGCCTGCTTGCCCCGACTTCACGCTCCGCATCGAAGCAGGCGGGGCCGCCCGGGAGTGGAACCGCGCCGACCTAGCCGCTGGGGCGGTCGACGGTTGGAAAACTCTCGATCTTGGTGAGGAATTTCGTGGGCGGGATACCGAGCACTTCCTGCGGCGCGCCGATGCTGTGGTCGATGTGCCGTTCCGCCAGCTGCGCCTAGAAGTCCGCGGGCGCGCCGCTCGCGAAGACTGCTTTGTCGGGAGTATTTCAAACGTTCATCGATCGGAGAAGTCGACGGAGGAAAAGTTTCGAAATGCGATCGACGCCCATCCGGGACTGATGGACGCATGGGAGGCTATTTACGCGGACGACGAAGGGGCCGAGGAGCGTGCGAAGGCCCTCTTGGGCCAGGTTTCAACCAAGGCACGTGACGCGGTCCCGTTCGAGTTTCTCGTCGGCGCGGTTTCCGCGGAACATACGGAGTTTCTTCGGGCAATTCTTGCGCTCACGCCGACAAACACCCCCACGATTTCCCAGGCGCGAGCCTGGGACGCGTACCGGTCCGGGGACAAACGGGCGGCCCAAGAGCTCTTTCAGGCGCGGGTCGACGCGCCCGGGGTCGGCCTCATCGATCGCCGCCTCCGCCACGACGCGCTCTTCGGGCTTGCACTCATCCTCCGCGATCGCGGCGACTGCGAAGGCGCCCGGCGCCTCCTCGACCAAAGAGCAGCCGACGGCGGTGGACGGCCGCCGGTCAGCTGCCCCTAACTAGGGGACGAGGCGCTTGACGACCTTCGTTTGGTAGGTGCTCTCGGCCTCGGTTTCGTAGCTTTGCCAACGATCTTCAAAAGATCCACCCGCTTGGCGCACGCGCATGCGGCTCTCCGCGAGACCCATCTCGATGCGAAGGCGCGCTGCGAGCTCGGAATCGGGCGCCCCGATAAGCGGGACTGCGCGAGGGCGGTAGACCCAGCTCGGGTGGGCGATCCAACCGACCATCGGCG
>JAAFHJ010000399.1 GCA_013298325.1 Myxococcales bacterium
TTTCGGGCGCTCTTTTTCCTCGCCACCCTCTTCGCCCTCGCCCTCGCCGCCTGGAGCCTGCTTGCCGAGCCGCCGCCGCTCCCGGTCGCGACGCTCGGCTTTTTCGCCTACGTAGCGCTCGTTTACTTTGCCCTCTTCGTCCGCCGCGACATCTTCGCCGACGGGTGGGTCTCCGGCCCCGCCGGTGCGCGCGGCCTGCTCCTCGTCCTTGAAGACGACCCGAGCCTCCTCGCCGCCGCCGAGGCACGCACGCTCCCGGCGACGGTGCTCGTCGCGTCGGACGCGACCACCGAGCACCTCAAGGCGCTCCGTGACCGCGGCTTTTCGCTCGCGATCGGCATCGGTCCCCGGGATCGCCTCGGCCTCTTCCAGGGGCCGACCGCCGTCCGTGAAGCGCTCGAACCGATCCTCACGCGCGCAGAAGCTGCCGAAATCCCTTTGGAAGCGGTCCTCCCGCCCCTCGCGACGCCGGCCCTTGGGCGCGCCGTGGCCAAGCTTGGGCTCGTGGCGCTGCTCCCCCGCTACGTCTTCGAAGTTCAGCCGCGCCGGCGCCTCCAGAAGCGCCTCCCTTCTCTGCTCTGCGACGGCTGCATCCTCCAGCTCCGCACGCACATTTCGCCGCGATCGGCCTCGGAGGGGGCGATCGCCGAGGTCGTCGAAGCGGCAGCGACCAAGCAGCTCCCCTTCGCCCGCCTCGAGGAGTGGATCGCGAAGGTTTAGGGCCACTTCCACGGGCCGAACTACTCCACCGCGAGGAGCCGTTCGCGGAGGCGGGTTCCTCGCGGTTCGGTGCGTTGGCGGCTGAGGGCGGTCTTCAGGGCGCGGCCGTCGGTGACGACGACGACGAGCTTCTTGCCGCGGGTAACTGCCGTATAAACCAGGTTTTTTGACAGCAGCACGAAGTGGGCGGCCGCCAGCGGGAGGACGACGACCGGGTACTCGCTCCCCTGGCTCTTGTGGATCGTCGTCGCGTAGGCGAGCACGAGCTCGTCGAGGGTCGACGGGTCGTAGGCGACCTCCCGCTGGTCGTCGAAGAGGACGGTGAGGCGGTCGTCGTCTGGTTGGACGCTCGCGACGAAGCCGATGTCGCCGTTCCAGACGTTCCGCTCGTAGTCGTTGCGGAGCTGCATCACCTTGTCGCCGACGCGGAAATTCCCGCGCGGGCGCACGACTTGCGGGCCGGTGAAGGTGGCTCCGCCGCCGTTGAGCGCCTGCTGGAGCTCCCGGTTGAGGCGCTCGGTCCCGAGGACGCCGCTCCGCATCGGGACGAGGACCTGGACGTCGCGGATCGGGTCGTAGCCGAAGCGGCTCGGGATCCGGTTGGTGACGAGCTCGAGGACGGCGGCGAGGAGCGCCTCCGGCTCTTTGCGCTCAACGAGGAAGAAGTCGGCGAGCTCCCCCTTCGGCGGCGCGATCGGGAGTTCGCCGTCGTTGATGCGGTGGGCGTTCTCGACGATAAGACTCGATGATCCTTGACGAAATATCCGCGTCAGGCGCACCGAAGGGACGAGCTTCGAGGCGAGGAGGTCTTCGAGGACGGCGCCGGGGCCGACGCTCGGGAGCTGATCGACGTCACCGACAAGCAGCACGCGCGCGTGCATCGGGATCGCTTCGAGGACGGCGCGGGCGAGCGGCACGTCCATCATCGAGCTCTCGTCGACGATGACCACATCGGCGTCGATCGGCTTGTCGAGGCCCCGCTTGAAGCGGTTCGCGCCGCCCCCTTCGGTCTCCTTCGCGCCTTTTGGATCGAATTCGAGGAGCCGGTGGAGGGTGCTCGCTTCGGCGCCGGTCGCTTCGCTCATGCGCTTGGCGGCGCGGCCGGTCGGTGCGGCGAGGGCGACGGTGAGGCCGGCGCTTTTGTAGAGGGCGAGGAGCGCGCGGACGACGGTCGTCTTCCCGACGCCGGGGCCGCCGGTGATGATCAAAAACGGCGCCGTGGCGGCGAGGCGGACGGCGTCCCGTTGCGCGTCGGCCAGGGAAATTCCGAGGTCTTCTTCGAGGGTTCCGAGGGCGTCGTCGTCGAGGGGGATCGGCGCGAGCTCCCGCTCCAGGAGCCGGTGGACGCGCACCACAAGCGCCCCCTCCTCGGCCCAGAGGCGGGCGTCGTAGATCCAGGTGGCGGCGGCGTCCCGGTGGCGGACGGCGAGCTTGGCGAGGACGAGGGCGTCGACGGCGAAATCGAGGGTGGCGTCGTCGAGGTCACTGGGGCCATCCCCCGGGGTTTCCTGGGAAAACAGGAGGGTGCGCGCGGCGGCGCGGAGCGACTCGTCGGTCACGCAGACGTGCCCCTGGAGGGAGCGCTCGTGGAGGACGTGGAGGATGCCGGCCTGGAGGCGGCGCGGCGAGCTCGCCTGGACGCCGAGCGACTGGGCGATCTTGTCGGCGGTCCGGAAACCGACCCCCCAGACCTCGAGGGCGAGCCGGTAGGGGTCCTGCTGGACAATGCGCACGGCGTCGCGCCCCCAGCGGCGGTGGATCCGCGCGGCGAGCTGGGGGGAGGCGCCGTGGGCCTGGAGAAACATAAAGATCTCGCGGAGTCCTGCCTGGGCGGCCCAGGCCTCGGCGATGGCGGCCGCCTTCCGTTTGCCGAGCCCGGGGATCTCGCGGAGGCGCTCGGGGGCGTCGTCGAGGATCTGGAGGATCTTCTGGCCGAAGTGCTTCACGAGGAGCTTCGCCGTCGCCGGGCCGACGCCGGGGATCCGGCCGCTCCCGAGGAATTTCTCAAGGCCCCGGAGCGTGTCCGGGGCGAGCTCGACGAGGGTCTCCGCGCGGAGCTGCTCGCCAAATTTCGGGTCGACGTGGCGGGTGCCGGCGACCCGGACGCGCGTCCCTGGGGCGACCTTCGGGAGCGAGCCGACGACGACGAGCTCCTGGGTGACCCCTTCGACGTCGATGCCGAGCTTGAGGACGCGGAAGCCGGTCTCTTCGTTTTCGAAGGTGATTCGAAGGACTTCCCCCTCGACGGCCCGCTCGCGCCCCGCTTCCTTCCGCGCAAAGAGCCCGCCTGTGGAAGCCCCAGCCACCGTAGGTGACGAAGGGGACGGGCGAGCCGGGGGAGACGCCATGGCGCCGACGAACCTAGCGAGGAAGACGTGCGGGGGGGCCGTTTTTTTCCCGCACGGCAGCGCCGACCGCGGTACCGGAACAGCCGTGAATTCGAATCCCTACGAACCGCCCGGCTTCTCCGACCCGCAAGGACCTCCGTCGAAGACGCCCTTCGTCCTCGCCGCGTTAGGTGCGTTTGCCGCGAGCCTCTACTGGGCGGGGCTCACGCTCCTGATTGGGCTCGGCGAGAGCTCCGGCGTCCAGATGATCATGCCGTTCGTGCTCGTCGGCCTCTACGCCTACCGGGGTTTTCAGGTCTATTCGGGCGACACCGCCGCCGCCCAGCGCCTGCTCTGGCTCCACGGCATCGGCGCCGTGATGACCGTCTTTCAAATGATGAAGGGGGGCGAAGGCGTCTGGATCCTGCTCCAAGGGGTCAAGGTCGCCATCCACCTCTTCGGCGGCGGCGCCGCCTACTTCGCGTTGAAGGCGCGGCGCTAAGCCGGGGCAGGCGGTCGCCACCGACGCAGGGGCGAACGTTTCCTGCGTCAGCGACGACGCGCCGAACGCTCAAAATCCGCGCTTTTCGTTCGCGGGCCGCTGGCACGCGCGCTGCTGCCTTCGCGCCCGACGCGACGCGAGAAGCCCCCGGTCGGTCGCCCCCCTCGCATCGATGCTCTCTGGCGGAGCCGATGCTCCTCCCCTTTCTCTCGGTGCCCCCCATGAAGAAGCTCTGGTCGATCGCGCTCCTCCCCCTCGCTGCACTCCTCTTTGGCTCGACGGCGGCGCCGCTCTTGACCGGCTGTTCTGCGGGCGTCTGCTCCTCGGACGAGGAGAACGCCTGCACGACGACGTATACGAGCTGCACAACGGCCGCTGCGCTCGCGGTCGATGAAGCGGCGGGGAAAAAGTGTGGGGACGACTATTGCAGTTGCTACGACGCATGCGGTTCCACCTGCGACCGCTCGAAGCTGCAGCAGTGAAAGAGTGAAGCGGCGCGATTCCCGTTTGGGGTAGCGTCCAAGGCTGCGATGCGTACTTCCCCTCGATTCGCGGCGACCGGAGTGGCCCTGTGCATTTCCGTCCGGGTCGGAACCGCTTTTGGAGATCCGGCGAGCGCACGCGCCGCCTACGATGCCGGTTCGAAGGCGCACGCCGCCGGGCGATTCCTGGAAGCGGCCCGTGCCTTCGCGGAGGCCGACCGCCTCGCACCAAACGACGTCGCCTTGGGGGCAGCCCTCGACGAGGCGCTCCTCGCCGACGACGCCCGCCTCTTGGCCGAGCTTGCCGAACGGGCCGAGGGCCGGCACGCCCTCCCGAAGAGCGCAGCAAAGGCGCGCGCGCGGACAAAAGGGCGTATCGGCGGCATTCGCGTCGTGTGCGGGCGCGCCGGGTCGGTCACCGTCGATCGCGCCGCGGTCGACTTCCCGTCGACCGTTTGGCTCCCACCCGGCACCCACACACTCGCCTGGACGTTCGCCGACACGGTGAGCACGCTGCAAACCGTCGACCTCCCCGCCGACGCCGTCGTGACGGCGAGCTGCGCGGTCGCCCTCGCCCCGCTGCCTGCCCCAAACGCGACAGGTGCAGCTCCGACTGCCCATGATGCGCCGCCGGTCCCGGCGCCCCCCGTCGAGGCAGCTCGGACCGACCGAGCGCCAGCATCCCCCGCGCCGACGGCCAGAACCGCCGGCGGACTCTCCCCCATCTACTTTGCCGGGGCGACGGCGGCGACGGTCGGCGTCGGAATTCTCGGTGTGTTTGCGCATAGCTCCGTCGTCCGCGCGAACCGCTCGTTGGATGGGTGCACCGGCTTCATCGGGAACGACCCCCAGTTTTGCGGCGAGGAGCGAACGCGGGTCGAGGACGCGTCGACGCTGCGAACCGCCGTCTGGGTCGGCGCAGGGGCGATGGCCCTCGGCACGATCGCGCTCGGAGTGTTCGGAACGCG
>JAAFHJ010000004.1:0-1358 GCA_013298325.1 Myxococcales bacterium
TAACGTTTCTTCATGATTTCAATGAAGTACGGTTGGCTCTGCCCGTAGATGTCGAGGTCCGGATCGAGCTGCTTGCCGATGCCTTCGAGGGTCATCAGCGCCTTGCCGACCATCATGAACTCGGGTGGGATCTCGATGCCGAATTTGAGTGCACCTTGCACCAAGTCACGGAGCATCGCCGAGAGCTCGATCTCTTTGAGCGGCTTCCCGAGGTACTTCTCCGCGAGCAAGGCGACTTCCGCGCGATAGACGCGCATGTCGACTTTTCGCGTCGGCCGCCCGATGGCGTAAAGGGCGTCGGCGACCGCGTACGAGTCCTTTCGCGCGGCGGCGATCATCAAGTCGACGACCCCCTCGCGGAGCTCCGGCGAGAGCCGACCGACCATCCCGAGATCGATCAGTCCGAGCACCGGCGCCGCGGGCGGACCGAGGATGATGATATTTCCCGGGTGTGGATCGGCATGAAAAAAGCCGTCCTCAAACACCATTTTGATCACGATGCGAACGCTCTGTTTCGCGATCAGCTTGCCGTCGTAGCCGCTCGCGAGCGCCTTATCGATCTTCTTTCCGTCAAAGAATTCCTGAGTCAGGACGTGCTTCGAGGAGGCCTGCTTGTAGACACGAGGGAACCGAATCTCGCGATCGCCGGCAAAATTATCGGTAAGACGGGCGCCGTTTTCCGCCTCTGTAAGGAAATTGAGTTCCGCGAGGATCGACGTATCAAACTGCTGCACGAGCTGGGCGGGCGAGTAGAGCTTCGACTCCGGGATCGCCCGCTCAACCGCCGCCGCCATGATGTGAAGCAGCTCAAGATCGCGCGCGACGATCGGGCCGACGCCGGGCCGCTGGACCTTGACGACGACCTCCTCGGGGCCGTTGTCCCCTTGGATGCGTGCACGATGCACCTGCCCAATCGATGCCGTTGCGAGCGGTGTCTCGTCGAAGGAGAGGTAGATTTTGGTGAGCGGCGCCCCAAGGCTCTCTTCGACCTGCTTCTTGATGTCCTCGAAGGGGACCGGCGGGACGTTGTCCTGGAGCTTCTTGAGTTCGGCGATAATTTCGGCAGGGATCACGTCCCCGCGCGTCGACGCGATCTGCCCAAGCTTAATGAACGACGGGCCAAGCTCTTGGAGAACCAGGCGAATTCGCTCCGCGGTCGCTTGCGACTTGGCTGCAGATTCCCCGAGCTTCGCGTCCTCCTCGTCGACCTCGCCGACCTCACCAAGAGGCCCCGGCGGAACGGACCCCTGAGGCGGAGACACCGAGTCCCCCGGCTTTTTGGCCTTCTTGCCGAAGCCGGCGCGCGTGACAATTTCACCGAAGCCGTGACGGACGAGAAGTTGCGAAATTTCGCGGAG
>JAAFHJ010000004.1:1368-33221 GCA_013298325.1 Myxococcales bacterium
GACCGGACGTGGGAAAACCTCAGCGAACGCGAACCACTGTGCCCCGATCAACCGGTGCCGGCAGCGCCGCCGTCCAACCGCCGGGGAGGTTGGGCGTCGTCCAGGTGAAGAGCATCTGCGCATCGATCGGGGCGAGGTTCACGCAGCCATGGCTCTGAACGTGGCCGAAATTCCGGTGCCAGAAAGCCCCGTGTAAGGCCACACCTTTATTAAAGAATTGGACCCAAGGGACTTCGTCGATGGAGTAGTAGTGGGCGGCATCTTCGCGCTCCAGGTTGTCCATCGCCGTCGTGAATAGCTTCGCCCAAATCCGGTGAACCCCCTTTGGCGTGGCCGTCTCGGTCCCTTGTGCGCCGCGACCGGTCGAGACGAGCGTGGCAAACGCCGGCGTATCCCCTTCGAAGGCGACCAGCGTTTGAGTCGCAAGATCTACATCGATCCAGCGCTCATGGTCGCCAGCCTCTTTTGGACGGACAGACTGCGTCGGAACGGCGAGGTCGGCCCCGCGAAGCCATGCATCTTCGCCGGATATCTTAAAGAAGACGGCTTTCCCTTCGATCGCACGGCTCTCGAGAGAAACCTCACTGAAGCGCACGCGAAAACCGGTCACTTTTGCATTTGATTTTGCAGAAGCGAACGTCGACGCGCGCTCCGAAACGACCCAACCAACCCCGCCTTCAAAGGAAGAATCTTTCGACGGGACAGTCGCAAGTTTTTCCCCCATTTTGAAGGTGTGACCATGAAAAGGGAAGGAACGGGCGGCGCCGAGCTCCGTCATGTTGATCCACTGATTTCGCGTGGTACGCCCCCAGGTATCGCCGCCCTTCGTTCGCTCCTCAACAATCGCAACCGCCCAGCCTTTTTCCAACGAACTTTCCGGCGCTTCATCCCCGGCGTGCAGGAAGCTTGAATAGCCATAGGCGCCGTTCGCCCCGGCGAAAAAGTACCGATAGGGGAGCCCATCGTTGGGACGGCCGGCGACGCCCGGCTGCGGATAGACGGGACTCGGGTCGGGGGGATCGCTTGAGTAATCAACCTGGTCGGAGCAGACCCACGCGTACGGGCCGACCTCAAGCCAGCGCCCGGAACACCCGATGCCGCGGAAGGCCGAATAGATCGGCAAACGGGACGCACTCACGGCGGTCCCGCGTCGTGCATCGCGTGCCCCCGGCCGCTGAAAAAGCGGGGTGTCGTCGTTTTTCGGAGCGACGCTTTGTGCCCCAGCCGGGAGCGGAACGTCCTCCGCGTCCGACCAGAGCGGCGCCTCGGCGTGGGCGGAACCGCTGCCGGCAAGCGCCGCCGAAATCCATGCAACCCACACCCAACTGCGGGTATTCTGCAAGCGCTTCATGGCGCGCTCGGCTCCGCCTTTTCGGTGTCCGGCGGGGCGTCCGTCGTCGCTGCCGGCGGCCGGGATCGACGTGCAGGGCGCTCGCTCAGCGGTCGCTCTTCTGGGGGCGCCGTCGGCGGCCGGGGCTGGTCGCGCGGCCCTTCGACGGGCAGGAGTACGGTGAACGTCGCGCCGCGCGGGGACGACGCGACGGAAACGGTGCCAGCGTGCTCCTCCGCGATCCGCTTCACAATCGCAAGACCAAGCCCTGTTCCCCCCTTTTTGCCGCTCGTCACAAACGAACGAAACAAACGGTGTTCGATCTCTTTGGGGACGCCGGGCCCGTTGTCGGAGGTGACGATCTCAAGGAGCTCCTTGCCACGAAGCACACGACGACGGACCCGCAAGGAGACTTGTGGCGCTGGCGTCTGCGCCTGCACGAGCGCCTCGACCGCGTTGCGGGCGAGGTTTTGCACGAGCCGCGTGATTTTTTGCTCATCAAAACGGGCAGTTCCGCGATCGTCGAGAACGAGATTGAACGTAACGCCAGCGCTTTGAAAGAGCCCTTCGAGGGACTTCGCGAGCTCGGCAAAATACGGTGCAACATACACGCGTCGCAAGAAGAGCGTCCGCTCGCCGCGGAGAAAATCGAGGACGTCTTTCTGCAAGGCGCCGAGGTGGGCGAGCTGCTTGCGGATAAGATCCGAGTGGCGTGTGCGAACTGTCGGATCGGGCTCGTCGCGCAGCAAATCGACGTACCCGGCAATGACCGCAAGTGGCGTCTTCAAATCGTGAATCACGCCGGAAAGGAGGCGGCCAACAGACGTCAACCGCTCCTCCCGCTCGCGGGCCTCTCGCGCGAGCAGGAGCCGGAGCGCCGTCGCCAAATTTGCGGCAACAAGCTCTGCAAGATCAATATCTTCCGGCCCAAAACCGGCGGGATCGCGGTGATTGTAGAGCGCAAACGCACCGAGGACTTCCCGCCCCTCCCCTTCGAGGGGGACCGCGATGGCGTTCTCCGTCACAAATCCGGCAAGCGCGTCGAGTTCACTGTCATTGAGAGCGTCGCTTCGCCCCCCGAGCGATTCCGCGATCGGCGCCACCAGCGGCCCGTCCGGATCCCCGGCACGACGGCCCCCGACCCGCGAAGCGGCCCGCTCCCGCCGCTCCTCTTCGGCAAAGAAGGCGGCGTCGTTGTCGATGACGGATACGGCGGCGGTACCGAGCGCGCGCCCGATAAATCCCTGACCGGGTGCGATCGGGAACCGCCGAGGCGCCTTGTCGTGGTCCCCGAGGACCCAAACGGTCGCCGTGCCGAGCTCGGGATCCTTCACCGCAACCGCGCCGACGCGTGCCGGAATCACCTTACGTGCAGCCTGCACCGTCCCGAGGACCAGGTCTTCGACGGTCGACGCGCGCCCGAGAACCCGCTCGAGCTCAAAGAGCAAATCGAGGTCGCGCATGCGGCGCAAGAGTTGGTCGTAGGTCTCCTCAAGCTCGGCATTCTTTCCGGCGAGCGAAGCGACGAGCTCGACGTTGTCGATCACGATCGCCGCTTGAGAAGCGAGGCTTGTCAGGAGATCGGCGTCCGCTTCATTAAAAGGGCCACCGGCCTTATTGAGCACCTGAACGACGCCGAGAATCGTCCCGTCGTGGTCGTGCATCGGAACGGCAAGGATGCTACGCGTACGATAGCCCGTTTTCTTGTCGAAAGCGGGATTGAAGCGCTCGTCTTGGTAGGCGTCGGCCACGATCTCGGGGATCCCGGTCTTCGCGACGCGACCAGCAATTCCCTTGGGAATCCGGAGGCGAATTGTTGTATTCTGCACACCTTCAACGATACGACTCTCCAAGTACTCTTTTGCAGAATCGAGCAAATAGAGCGTGATGCGGTCGGCGGAGACCGCCTCCTTCATCTTGCCGAGTACGAGCACCAAGAGGCTATCTAGACCGGTAGCATCCGAGGCCTGCATCGGGTCGTCTCGCCAACGATCAATCGCGAGTCCCACGTCGCGAAACAGTGCGACGACCTTGCGTTCCCGCGAGAGCTCTTCTTCGAGTTTGGCGACTCGGGCCTCCAGGCCTCGCAGGGCGCGCTGACCGCGAGCGGCTGTTTTCGCAGCGTTTTTTTCGCTTGTCTCCGCCCGGCGAGCCGGATTGGAGGGCTCATGCTCCGCCGCATCCACGGGCGGGAGTTCGACCGGCACCACCCTCGGACGACGGACCGTCTTTGGGGGGATCGTGTCGATGGAAAGTCCCTTCGCGCGTCGCGTCGTCGCCACCCGATCACCCTACTACGGAACACGATTCCGCTTACGCCCCGTTTGCGGTAGACGCCTGTCACCCTTATGGCGCGCACGCTTATCGTCACCCCGACGTACAACGAAAAAGAGAACCTTCCGCGCCTGGTTGAGGCGGTCCGCAGCGCGCTTCCGGAAGCCGATCTTCTGATTGTCGAC
The DNA here is from genome assembly GCA_013298325.1 of Myxococcales bacterium. Taxonomy (GTDB): domain Bacteria; phylum Myxococcota_A; class Polyangia; order Polyangiales; family Polyangiaceae; genus JAAFHJ01. The sequence goes on from JAAFHJ010000004.1 coordinate 5,158, forward strand.
GACAATTCCCCCGACGGAACCGGCGCGATCGCAGATGCGTTTGCGGCGAAAGATCCGCAGGTGAAGGTAATGCACCGCAGCGGTAAGCTGGGGCTCGGCACTGCATACATTCAAGCGTTCACCCAGGGGCTCGCCGAAGGCTATGAGCGCTTCTTCGAGATGGACGCCGACTTCTCGCATGATCCTAAGTACCTAAGGGCTTTCGTGAATGCCCTCGATGAAGGGGCCGACGTCGTCGTCGGATCTCGAAACATCCCCGGCGGGTCTGTCGAAGGATGGGGCCCGGGCCGCCACGTAATCTCCAAAGGGGGCTCCCTCTATTCGAGAACGATCCTCGGCCTCGGAATTCGAGATCTCACCGGCGGCTTCAACGCATTTACGCGACGCGCGCTTGAAAAGATCGAGCTCGGGAAGATTCACTCGAACGGGTACTCGTTCCAAATCGAGATGAAGTTTCGAGCCTCCCTCGCGGGGCTCCGCATCCAGGAAGTGCCGATCGTATTCGTCGACCGTCAGGTGGGGAAGTCAAAGATGTCGCGCAAGATTTTCCTCGAGGCGATCGGCGTGGTCTGGAAGCTTCGCTACGACGCCGTACGCGGAAGGTTGTGATTTGACGCGGGCCGAGGCATACTCGGTCCCGTTCGCGTCCTTAGCTCAACTGGATAGAGCATCGGCCTTCGAAGCCGAGGGTTGCAGGTTCGACCCCTGCAGGACGCGCGAATTTACCCGCCGAACTGGAGGGGAACGATGACGGTGGTCATCGTCGCCCCGGAGGGGAAGCGGAGTCGGGTCAGCGTCATACGGACACAAGCGAGTGTCGTCGGCGCAAGCGTCAGCCGCGATTCCGCGGCCCGCGTCTGCACATCGACCGGCACACCGTCCCGTCCGACGGTCGCCACAAAGTTCACCGCACCACGCGCTTCCGGGTGGGCATCGACTTCGGGGGCAAAGCAGTCGGCGAAGCGCGCGCGGGCGCTGTCGATGACTGCAGAAATTTCGGCAGACCGCGCCGGCGAAGCGGTCGACGAGGGCCGCACCAGCGGCTCCGCCGAATTCGGCTCCGACCCACCGCACGCGGCCAGGACGATGCATCCTGCAAGCAAAGGGCGCGAAAGTGCCATCTCCGGCAACGCTTAGCGAGCAATAGAGATCGGGGAAACTTTTCGTCACAAATTTAGAGAGATGGCCCGATCAGCTGGAGGGCCTTGCCGGCAACCGTTTGGCGGAGCGCCGACCTCGCGTACCTTGATGCCATGGCCGACTCCCGTCTCCTGCCGCCTCCGTTCACCGCCACGCGGGGGACGGCCACACGACGATGGAAGGCCCCCGTCGCCCTCCTCCTCGCCGTCGTCCTCCTTGCGAAGGCGGCTTTCCCATGGCTCGACCGCACCGCGCGCGCGAAGGGCTTTCTCCTCGCCCTCGCAAATGCCGAACCGGGGGACGACATCGCCGAGGAGGTGGTCACTCTCGCGGTTCCGGCGCTTCCGGGCGGGACGAGCCCGTCGACGCAGACCCGCGGTCGCTGGTTTCTTCCGAAACACGTGCGAGGTCGTGGCATTGTCTTGGTGCACGGCGTCCACTACTTGGGGCTCGATGAGCCGCGACTGTTGCACCTCGCGCGCGCGATTGCGCGAGCCGGCTATCCCGTCTTCGCGCCTGAGGTCAAAGAGCTCACCGGCTACCGAATCGAGCCGAGCGCGCTGGCGACGATCGCCGCCGCGACGGCGACCCTCCAAGCGCGCACTGGTGACGAACAGGTCGGCATCTTCGGGATCTCCTTCGGCGGAGGGCTCTCGGTCCTCGCGGCCGAAACCCCCGGAATTCGCGAGAAGATCTCGTTTGTACTTGCCGTTGGTGGCCACGGAGATCTCGATCGCGTGAGCCATTTTTTCCTCGGCGAAGGGGCATTTTTTTCCAGCAATGCCCCCTTTCAAGGGCACCCCCACGAGTACGGGGCGATGGTGCTCGCCTACCGGTGCGCAGATCGCCTTTTCGGCCCAGATGAATCGAAGACGGCGGCGAGCGCGATGCTTCACTGGCTTCGTGAAGAGCAGTCGGAAGCGCACCGTGAAGCTGCCACCCTCAAACCGGAAAGTCGCGATCGCCTCGAAGCGCTCTTTGCCGGAAACTTTGCGCGGGAGAAGGGCACGCTCAGTGCCGAACTCGCTGGCGCCGACGCCATCGCCTGGGGGACCTCCCCCTCCCGTCACGTCGAGGGGCTCCGTGCGACCATCTTTCTGCTGCACGGCGCCGGGGATAACGTCGTCCCGCCGACGGAAACCGAACGTCTCGCCCACGAAATTCCGCAAGGACTCCTGGGAGATGCGCTCGTCACCGGGCTCGTACGGCACGCAGAGATGGCCGACGAACCCGACCTCGGCGACCGCGTGCGGCTTCTCGCCTTCATGACTCGCGTGCTGGCTGCTGCCGATCGGTAGCGCCGATCGTGGCCCAGGCGACGACGGCCGGCGCAAACAGGAGCGCCCCCATCAAACAGCAAATCTCGCCAAGGACGGCGATGACCCCGAAAAGAAACAGTGCCTGGTTCTGGGCAAGGAGAAGCGACCCATAGCCAATGATCGTCGTCGCCGAACAGAGGGCGACCGCCGACCCCGCATGGACAATGGCCTCTTCGAGACGGCCGCGCGCCGTCGCGGGTCCGGCCGGCGTGACCCAACGGGCGAGGACGTTCGCCGGGTAGTCGACCCCAATCCCGAAGGTGATCGGGAACGCGATGAAGTTGGCGAAGTTCACCTTCATCCCCAGCCCCAAAACGAGGCCCGCAAGCTGAAGGACCGAGAACAGGAGGACGCCGAGCACCAAGCCGGCGACGCGCCCGCGGCGGCCGAAGAGGAAGATCGTGACGACGGAAACACCCAAAAATGCGAGGAGTGTCGCCCGCGGACCGTCCTTCTGAAGGGCGGCTAGGATGTCGGCGGAGACCGGGAGCGAGCCAGCCACACGGGCGGCGCTGTGAGGGTCCTCGGGCAGGCCGACGGCGGCCGCGTTTCGAAGCGACCCGACGAAGGCGGCGATCGTTGGCCCCCTCCACAGCGCCTGCGACGGGATCGGGTAGACGAGCACAGTGCGGTCGATGCGCCCGTCGTGCTCACGGAGCCCGGCGACGAAGGTCGTCGGGAGGGCATCGGCGCCAAACGGTCGGAGGGGGGCCGCCGCGTCGTCGTTCGACGGAAAGAATTTATGAAGAAATATGCGTTTGTCTTCAGGAAGTGACGCCAGAACCTTGGGGGTCAAACTATCTTTGATCTCCTCGATAACGACGATCTTCTCCGTCTGTTTGCTTGGGAGGACGTCCTCGGAGGTGCGAACTTCGGCGACAAGCGGCGTCGAAGCGCCCCCGGTCGCAAGGCCGCCGGAGGCGCGGACCGCAGCCGCGATGCGGTTTCGTGAGGCGACGTCGTCGGCGAGAATGGCGACGGGGGTGAGGTAGCGCCCAAGGAGCGCGTCCATCCGTCGCCCCCAGTACCCCTCGCCGACCTGCCAGGTATCGCGGCGGCGGAGTTTGGAGAAGTTCGCTTCGATGGCCCCGTCTCTGTGATGGGCGACGGAGAAACCGGCGGCGAGGGTCGCTGCGAAGCCGAGTGCGACGAGCGCACGAGGGGCGCGGAGGACGAGCTGGGCGAGCGCGGCAAACGGGGAAAATGCGATCCCGGTGGCGCGGCGGCGGTAGGGGGCGTCGTCGCCGTCGAAGCGCCGCAAAAGGCTCGGCAGGAGGAAATAGGCGGAGAGCCAGGAGAAGAGCATTCCGAGTCCGCCGATGAAGCCAAACTGGCGGAAACCTTGGAAATCGGTGACGGCGAGCGCCGCATAGGCGATGCCGGCGGCAGCGGCGGCGGTCCCGGTGCCGGCCGGTGTGGCGACGAAGGCCTCGCGGAGGGCGGCTTCCTGATCGCCGCCGGGTCGACGGCGCACCTCTACGTAGCGCGCGAGGAACAAGATCGCGAAATTGATTCCATTTCCGATGACGATCGAACCGAGGAAGGCGGTATTTGAGTTGAGCTCCGTGACGCCAAACGGCGGAAGGGAGGCAACAGCGAACGCAAGGACGGTGGCGACGAGCAACGGGGGAAACAGTGCGATAACCGGCTTCCAGACCTTAAAATACAAACGCAACACAAGTGTAACAAGCGCGAGGACGACCAGCGTCGACAACGAGAGATCGGCGAGCAGGGCTTCGGTCTCCTCGACCTCGATGGCGACGTCCCCCGTGTATCCCACGCGCGCCCCCGGCGGCAGGCGTGAGCCGACAACTGCCTCCTTTACCTGCCGAAAGAGGGATGCACGCCCCCCTTTCGTGGAGCGGAGCGGGCCGACCTCGATGAGAATGAGCGCCGTACGTTGCTCACTGTTTGCGAAGCGCGTCCCGATCGTTCCTGGCTTCTTCGGCGGAATCCGCGATTTGTATTTTGCTTCGATCTTGGACGTATCGAACGTCGGTGGCGCCTCGCTATCGTCACTGAGATCGGCCCCGGTGCTCTTCCGTACCGCATAGTCACGTTGCTCGGCGATCGCGTCGCGGAGCTGAATAAGCTCGTCGACGTCGAGATAGAGAGGTGCATTTTTCTCAAGAAATGCCTGCTCTTCATCGGTGCCGCGCCGCACGCGGGTGACTTCATCGGCGGGAAACGCGCCAACCTTCTCGGCGACGCGGTCGAGAAACGCGAGTGCGTCACCCATCGCCGGGTCGGCCTGTCCGTTCGCGGGGGGAACCTCCACAACGACGCCGAGATAGGTGAGCCCGGTTGCGCGCGCGAAGAGCGCCTTCTTCGCCTGAACGCTCGGCGCGTTCGCCGGCAGGAGCGCGGCGACGTCCGCCTTCAGGTGTGCATACAGCGAGCCGGTACGCAGGGCCGCCGGCAAGGCGAGAAGGAGCGCGATCGCCCAGAGAAGGGGGCCGCGTGCCAGCACGAAGGGGAGAATCTTTTCGCTCCAGATCCGACCAAAGAAGCTCATTGAAATAGCCCCATCCGTTGCCCGAGGAAGACGAGCGCGGCCGCCTGCAAGCCGGCGACGATGTCGTCAAAAACAACGCCATTTCCGCCAGGTAGGCGCTCCGCTGCGCGTGCGGGAAAGGGCTTCGTTGCGTCAAACAGCCGGAACAGCGCAAACGCAACGAGGAGCCCAAGCAGCGATTTTGGCGCAGACAGCACCGCTACAATCATTCCTGCCACTTCGTCGACGACGACGACCTGCGGGTCCTTTTTCCCCGTGCGTCGAATCGCTTCGTAGGAGGCCCAGACGGCGACCGGTGTGACCACCAAGGCGCCAACGGCGACCGCCGGCGTCCCGAGATGGGCCAGGTAGGCGGCGATGGGAAGGGCGGCGACGGTGCCGGCCGTCCCCGGTGCGCGAGGGACCTTCCCCGCGCCGAACCAGATCGCGATCTGCCAACGAATTTCCTGGAGGTCGAGCGGCGGGCGCCCCGTCGGAAGGAGCCTCCGAAGAAGCACCGAGACGAGGAGCGTGAGCGCGATCCCAGCGACGACGTCGGCGATCCAGTGGTGATCGAGGTAGACGGCCGCAAGCACCATCGCGACAAAGTAGGCGACCGCGCCGGCACGAACCGGCTTTGAAAAATGGTTCCAACCCTCCCGCAAGATCAGAAGCGGGTAGCTCACATGAAGCGATGGCATCGCGCCAAATATGTCGTTTGATTTCGCGTAGAAACCATGGAAATAGCGAAAGCCGAGCCAGGCGTCGACGCGAGCAAGGTTCGGCCCTTCATTCCCAACGGTCGCCGGATCGATCACGCAGCCGTGGGCGTGGACGTACCACGGCGGGGCCGCCGGGAAGGCGTGGTGGATGACGAAGGCGGAGATATTGAGAACGAAGAAGGACCAGGTAAATCGGCGCATTGCGACGTCATCGACCCAAAACAGGTAGGCGGCGCAGGCGAACGATGCGAGGAGGAAGGTGCCGTAAGGGATCGCCGCAAGTACATCGAGGGCGGGCACCGCGTGGGCCTGGAGCCAGGGGTGCACCGTTTCGCCGTTGGCAAACCCAAACCAGCGAGCTTCAAAGGCTTGGAGGTCGCAGGCGTGAATGCGTTCAGGAGCAAGCCCGACGTGCTTTACAAAGCGCATCGCGTCGTAAAACAGTCCCACAAGAAGGACCGGTACGAGGCCTCGATAGAGGCGTTTCGTCCACGGCCGCGCGGTGGCGAGCACGAGAATCGCCAGGAGAAGCCCCCAGAGCTCGGGGCGCCGCCACTCACCGATGCTGAACAGGAGCGCGATCCAGGCGATCGGCCCCCAAATCGCGACCTTCGGGAGCGTCATGACCGCTCGCTGACCGGCGCCTCGCCGAAAACAAAGCTGCGATGGAGCGGGAAATTCCAGGCGAGAGAGACGATCACCGCCGCGACGGGGCGCGCCAAAGCGAAGGGGAAGAGCCGGCCGAGCGCATGGACGAGGAGAGCGTTGGCGAGCGCGGAACCTGCGGCGACGAGCGAATAGCGAAGGACTTGCCGGCCGACTTGGCGGCGCTCGCCACGAAAGACGTAGCGGCGCGCGATCAGAAAGTTGCAGCATGCACCGACCGCTGCGCCGACAAAGGTCGCGGGGGCGGGGTCGAGGCCGGCGCGGACGAGGAGCCCGCCGATGGCAAAATCGAGCAGTGTCGCAAAGATGGCCCCTGCCTGGTGGCGAACGAGGGGACTCTCACTGAGGCTCCTCATGGGGCGCTCCGTGCAAGATGCAGCAATCGGCGAACGGCGGAAAAGTTGCCGGCAACGGCGATGATTGCGAGGGCGACGATCAGCGGCACGAGGGAAGCGGTGCTCGGAAAGAGCCGTGCAACCGCGGGGACGAGCCCGGTTCCGAGGGTGAGCAACACGAGCCGCTCCCCGCGTCGCATCGCGCCGCGCGGCACCGAAACATTCGGATATGCCTCAATTTTTGCGCTCACGTAGGAGACCAAAAACGAGGCAATGAGCGCGGCGAGCGTCAGCAGGAGCAACGGCGCCGACGCGCGGACGTAGAAAACAATGCCAACAAACAATGCCGCTTCGACGTAGCGATCGGCGGTCGCGTCGAAGAGCTTGCCGGCCGTCGACGTGGTGTCGGTCGCGCGTGCCACCTGGCCGTCGAGGGTGTCGACGAGGGCGGCGAGGAGGCCGAATAGCGTCGCCATCCCGAAGCGCCCGAAGGCGACCGCCAGGCCGGCGGCCGCCCCAAACAGCAGCGACGATGCGGTGAGCGCGTTTGCCGAGACGCCGAGCGCGACCGCCCCCCGCACGAGCGGGGCGAGGGCCCAGTAAAACGCATCGACCGCGCGCGGCGCGAGCAGCACGCTCCCAGCCTCGCGGTCGGCGCGCGTTTCGTGGACGCCGCCGACCGTCGCGAGACGGATCGCGTAGGCGGCCGCCGCCACGATCGCGACGCCCATAGGTGCGAGCGCGAACAGGAGTTCGACCGACTCCCCAGACTCGACCGGTGCCATAACCAACCCCTGTGCCGGCTCAGAATAACGACTGAATGCCTAACTATTTAGGCATTGACCATCCTCACTCGGCAGCGCTCGCGAGCGCACGAACGCGGCTCAACGAGCGGAGCGTCGCCTTCATCCGATCGAGCTGGGCAAAGAGGTCGTGGACGGGGCGCCCGGCTCCGTCGTGCATGGGGCTCTTAAAGTAGAAAGAGAGCCATTCCTGGGTCCCCGTCTGCCCGGAGCGTTGGGCGAGGTCGAGAAAGAGCGCGAGGTCCAGGACGATCGGCGCCGCGAGGATCGAGTCTCTGCAGAGGAGATCGATCTTCATTTGCATGTTGTAGCCGAGCCAGCCGAAGAAATCGATGTTGTCCCATCCCTCCTTCTGGTCGCCGCGCGGCGGGTAATAATCAATACGCACTTTGTGCGCCATGTTGCCGTAGAGATCCGGTGCGTTCTCCGGCTCAAAGATGGAATCGAGTACGCCGAGCTTCGAAACCTCTTTGCTCTTGAAGCTCTCCGGGTCGTCGAGGACTTCGCCGTCCCGGTTGCCGAGGATGTTCGTCGAGTACCAGCCGCGCACGCCGAGGTTCCGCGCGCGGAGGCCCGGCGCGATAACCGTCTTCATGAGCGTCTGGCCAGTTTTGAAGTCTTTTCCAGCGATTGCAACGCCGAGATCGTGGGCGAGTTCCTGGGCCGCCGGGAACTCGACGCCGAGGTTCGGGGAGCCGTTTGCGTAGGGGACGCGCTCTTTCAGGCAGGCCCAGGCATAGAGTTGCGCCGCCGAAATGGCGGGGTCGTTGGCAAGAAGCCCCTTTTCAAAGCTCTTCACGGTTGCGTGAACGGCGGTCGGCTCAATGTAGGTTTCCGTCGACCCGGTCCAGACGGCGACCGCGCGGTCGGCCCCCTGTTCCTTGATAAAGGTCCGAATGTCCTGACGAAGTTGCTCGACCATATCGGCCTTGGTCGCCCCCTCCTTCACCCACGTCCCGTGGAGACGCTTGACGTATTCCGGGTAGAATACAGCTTTCATCGGGCGGACGGCGGCGAGCTCGGGGGCGATGAGATCGAGGTGCTTCTCGGTGAGCACGTCGGCGTGGCGGGCGGCGGCGAGCGCGTCATCTTCGAAGATGTCCCAGCCACCGAAGACGAGCTGGTCGAGGCCCGCGAGCGGCACGAGATCGCGCGTCTTCGTCGTCGAGGAACCGCCCCCGCGGACACCGTCGTCGACCACGCCGTACTCGGCGAACGAGCCGATCGGAGCACCGAGGCCGCGGCGCGCGAGCATAACGCCCGCGATCGTCGTCGTCGCGACGGCGCCCATGCCAGGGAAGAGGACTGCGAGCTTGCCGGGGGGTGCAAAATTCATGTTCGGTCTCCTTGCGACGCCCCTGCGGAGGCGAACGCGAACGCCGCCACGCGCCTCCATCCGCAACGTGCGGGGGAGGACGGAGGCGCGGGCCAGGGAAAATCGTTGCGTGCGCGCCGGGGCGCCGCGCTGCCGGGGGACCGCGCGACCGCCAAACGCGCCCCCCGTGTTCGGGAAAAGACGCGACCTCGTGACCGAGGTTCGGGCGACGCGCGGGAATTAGGACTCGGCAGATTAATCGTCAAGCCCTTGTCGATCTAGTTCATGACGATCACCCCACGAACCGCTCTTCGGTTGAGGAATTGCCCTTCGCGCGCTATTGCTCCGAGAAATGCTCTCCCGTCGGCGATGCGCCGTCCGGCAGAGTCTGGAGCTTGAGTCGTCCCAATCGCGACTCTCGACGGAAGCGATGCCCTGCGACGAACGGACCAAACACTACGCGGCGGCACTCGACTCGTTGAAGGCGAGGTTCGACCATTTCCCGCGGGAAGCGATGGAAACGCTCTTCGAGGTGGCGGCGACCCACGAGCTGTTCATCCGCTTCGCTTCGGCGGTCGCCGAGCGCAACGACCTCTCCTTTGCCGGCTTCCGCGTCCTCACGATGATCGCGAAAGAGGAAGACGCGCGCTGCCCGATGCACCGCCTGTCCGAGTGGCTCTTCGTCTCTCGACAGAACATCACCGGCCTCGTCGATGTGCTTGAAAAAAAAGGCCTTGTGCGCCGTATCGCGTGCGGTTCCGATCGCCGCGTTAAGTGGGTTGAACTCACGGCGGAGGGGCGCGAAGCGCTCGACGAAGTCCTCCCCAACCTGTTCGCATCGACGAGCGAGCTCTTTGGGACGATCCCCGCCGCCGAACTTGAGCGTCTCGTGAAGACGTTACGCCGCCTCCGCGAGCGCATCCTCACCGTCGGCCCTGAGCTTGAACCTTCGTTCCGTACCGATTTCGCAGGGTCAGACGGGCCGAGTGCAAGTGGGCACGCCCCGCGCGCCACACCGGAGCCGGCGAAAGCGGTCAGGAAGTCGAAGAAGACCGGCTGAGCGCGAGGTAATCGTCGACGAAGCGGTCGACGGAAAAGCGCTGCCGGTCGCGCGCGACGGCGCGATTTGTGCGGTCCCAAGTCGATCGCCAATCGGTGCATCGTGCAAGGATCGCGTCGGCAAGACGGCGGGAATCTCCTCGCGGCACGAGGTCCTCGGCGGCGACCTGATCGCGCGCCGCCCCATGATCGGTCGCAACAACGGGGACGCCGTAAACAAGCGCTTCCAGCGTCGCGTTCGGGCAGCCAGCCGGTTCGGAAATGGCAACGAACAGGTCAATATCACGAAGAAATTCGAACGCTTCCTGATGCCCAACAAACACAATCGCCGGAACATCCGCCACGGATGCCCGAAGGCGATCGGCGTAGGCGGCGTCCCCATCTTCGCCGCCGGCGACCCGGAGCGTAAGGCCTAGATCGGCAGGCAGGAGGCGAAAGGCATCGAGGAGCTCCTCGAGCTTTTTGTCCGGCGAGAGCCGCGCCAACGTCCCCAAGACGGCGATCGGACGGGCCGGTCGCGGCAGCGAAGGGAGCGCCGGATCCTCCGCCGGGAGGACGCCGTTCGGAATCACCGTCACCGGCGCGCCGAGCGCCTCGGCCGCTTCGATTTCTTGTTTGTACTTTACAACAATTCCATCGAGGAGCGCGCCGTAGCGTGCCGGCGTGTCGACGGAACTCTCCGCATTCGGCCGCGCGAAGTAGCGGGCCATGCTTGCAAAATACATCTCGCCCGGGCTGACGTCGAAGAGGCGCGCCCCGGAAAAACTCTCCGCAAATAGAGCCTTTACCTCGAAGAGGGCGTTCCAAAAGAAGACGGTCGTCGCGCCGAAGGCGGCGGCAAATGCGAGGGCATCCTCGGCGACGTCGACGATCGCGTTGGTCCGCGCACTAGGTGTACAGTGCACAAAAACACGAGTTTCAGAACTCCGTAGCGCCTGCGTCCCGGCGGTTGGAAACTCGGCCTGTTCTTCGAGGACGATCGCTGCCACGGGGACGCCGCGGGCCGCAAGTCCCGCAAGCAAGCGCCGGGCGCTCGTTTGCGCACCGCCCACGTGAAAGTGGTTCGTAATCAGCAGGATACGCTCCTCGTCCCCCCGCGGGCGCGCGATCAGCGCGCGCAGAGCCCGGGCGGTGCGCCGTGCGTAGGAGCGTGCAGTATGCACAGGATGAAGCCCGAGTGTGGACGATGACGGTGGCGACGCAAGAAGGGCACCCACGAGCCCCTCAACGATTTCGAGCTCTTCGACCCGCTCGACAGTGACGAGGGAGACCCGCCCAGGATGCCGCGACGCGAGTTCGGGGAGACCGCCAACCGCCGTGGCGACGACGGGGACGCCCGCCGCGAGCGCCTCCAGCACGACCAGGGGGACCCCCTCCCAAGCCGACGGCAGCAGAAGGACGTCGGCCTCCACGAGGAGCTTGGGGATGTCTTCCTGGGGGCCCAAACGCAGGAATTTTCCGGGTAATTTTGCATGCTCGCTTGCTGTGAGGGCGGCTCCGAGCGCCTCCTCGGCGGCGCGCGACGCCTCGTTTCGGGAGACCGCTTCACCGGCAAACGAGATCGTGCATTCTACATGCGGTTCGCGACGATAGATCCCGTCGAGGATCGCCGGGAGCCGGTCGAGGCGCTTCTGGGGGCGGACGTTGGCAATCACCAAGACGCGCAAGCGGCGACCGCCCTCTTCCAGGGAATTGCCAGGCGATGGTGTGCGCTCCGACGATCGTGGAACGATGCCGTTCGAGAGCGGAAGCACCCGCGCGGAAGGGAGCACGCCACGCAACGACGCGGTGACTGCCTCCCCACAACCGAGATACAGCGCGATGGGGGCGGCGCGATCGACGAGGCCCGCCGGCCAGCCATCCGGTGCATTATGCACACAGGTTGCGACCGGGACGCCGAACGCGGCAAGCGATCGAGCGACGGCGCCGTCGATCAGATGCAGGTAGATTGCATCGATTCCCAGAAACGGAAGCGGCGCCGCGGGCGCCATCCGCGGGAGGACGATCGTACCGGGCGGCTCGGGGAAGGAGGCACGGATCGGATCGTGGGTACGCGCTAAAAGCGGAACAATTCCATGCAATTCTGAACTTCCAACGACGTCGAGGACGAGCCTTTCTGCCCCGCCTCGATGGAGGCTCGTCACCACGAAGAGGACGCGGCGGCGGCGGTCTTCCGAGGCATCGAGCGCCGGATGGTGGACGATACGAAGGCCCGCAGCGGCAGCGGCAGCGAGCAGCCCTCCGAGGCCCGCCTCGTCAGCGATTGGCGCGTAGCGAGCCAGGGTCGCGGGGTGGGCTGCGAGCGCGCGGACCGGCGGAAGCGTGTAAGGCGCAACTTGTCGACCGAAGAGGCGCTTGCGCAGCCCCGGCGCGTAGATTCCGCCGCACGCGGCAAGGATGCGGCGGCTCTCGGTGGCAAACTCCCCGTCGACGAGGCCACCGACAAGGAGCGTCCCCTCGGGGACGAATTGCGGAGCGGGGACCGGCCGACGAGGGAAGGCCCCGGCCTCGACGAGCACGTCTACTTCCTGACTTTGCTCACAAAACGAGCCTTTCCAGGCGCACAAAGAGCGACGGGCGAGCCACGGCGTCGATCCGCTCAGTACGCGGACGGCCATCCGCCAAAGCTGGAGCTAGAAGAACTGGAAGAGTTCGACGAATCGTTGCTGCTCCAACTGTCGGAGCGCCCGTTCGTGTCCCAGGAGGACTGGCTGGCGCCGTAGATGGCCCCCGCCTGGTAGCCGGCGTCAACGCTCGGATCGTAGCCCGGGGACGGACCACGGAAGCCGCCGGTAGGATCGTCGATCCGCTCCAAGCGCAGGTTCTTAGGGACGCCGCCGGTGAACACAAACGTACGTTTCCCAACGAGCGGTGCCGACGACCGGATCGGGGTACCATTCACATAGCAACTATAATGGCACATCGAATTCGGCGCGTACCGGTCGGTGTCGACAAAGAACCCATCGACGCCTGGACGCAACGTTGCTCCAGCCACGGAACCGCGCGAAAGGCCGCGGCGGAGACCAGAAACAAACATGGCAAAGACGACCCCGAGGATCCCCACGACCATGCCGCCAAAGACGATGTTGTAGAAGGTAAACGGGCTTCGCGGCGTGGACGGTGTGCCCGGAAAGCCTGAAAGATCTGTACTTTTTCCCGTACTAGTTCCGCCGACCGGCTTGCTGGTGACGTCGGCAGCGACGCGGAAACCGTTGTCTGCGTTTCGGGTACCGGCCGTGTTGCTGTAGCGGGCTCCGGGGCGTGCCCAGAAGGGATCTTTGAACCAAGATCCCCCTTTGAGAACTTTGCGATCCCCGACGGTTTCGAGGGGGTCGACCACCGGTTCCGTCGTCCGAGGGCGATCGTTGTCTTCGGTCCACTCGCTGACGTTGCCGAGGAGATCGCAGAACGAAATGTCGCGCCCGTCCGACGGGCGACGCTCGCACACGGGATGGGCGCCGCGTTTCTTGTCGGCGGCGAGGACCGCCGCGAGCTTCGTCGTCGCCGCTTTCGCCTCCCGGCTGGCGGCAAGCTCCCACTCGGCCTCCGTCGGCAGGCGGAACGTGAGGCCGCTGGAACTGACGGTGCTTAGCCAGGCGGCAAACGCCTTCGCGTCGGCGTGAGTGATGAGAGAAACCGGGTGTCGATCGGTGATCGGGTAGCCAGGGTTCTGCCAGGTGTATCCTGCACCCTTCACGAGGGCGGTACCGTCAAAGCCAGAACCGCCGGTCGCCCCCTTTTCGGCCTCCGTGCGGTAGCCGGTCGCGGCGACGAAACGCCGAAAGGCGCCGACGGTCGTCTCCGTCTCCGCGAGCCAAAACCCTCTTGAAAGCTGAACATTCCGAACGGGCGCCGCCGCTTTTGGGTCGACGTCCCCCTGGGAAAACGCCCCCGGGACGACAAACCGCAGCGGGAGCGTGACCCCATCGCCGAGGGCGACTTCGGTGGGCGGAGCCGCTGGGGCGGGGGGTGCCGGTGGCACGGACGCCGATGGCGAAGCGCTCGGGAGTGCCTCCGCGGGGCGCGCAGGCAGGGCAAGCACGACTGCGGCGATGGCGAAGGCGGAGCGACGGAGGTGGGTCATGGGTGGCTGGCGCTTCCAACGAGGAGGAGACCGACGCTCGCAACGTACATGCAGAGTCCAACGATCAACAGCGCGAGTGCACGCGAATACGCATTGGTCTTTTGATCGCGCATTTCGAGGGCATGAAGTGTTGTTTGACGAAGGCTGCACGGCGGAAGCTGCGACGTCCACCGAACTCTCAAAATACCGAGAAATGTCAAAGACGCGGCCGCAAGAACAAAGCTTAGACCTCCAACAATCAACCAAGCCGCGAGCTTTCCGGATCGGGCGATATTAGCTCCGGAAAATCCGGTCACGGTGATGGTGATTCCGGCGAGCGAGAGCATCGTCTGCGCGCGCCCGGCGAGGATCGCGAGCTGCCCCTCGATGCGACCGGTGACCTTCCCGGCATCGCCGCCATAGAGCTGAATGAGATGATCGGCTTCCTGCTCGCGGGTCACGGTCTCCATCGGCGCCGGGATACCGCAGATCGGCGGAGCACTGTAGGGTCGCCGCATGGACCGACAAGACCAGGAGGAGGCGGAGCCGCGCTTTGGCCGCACCATCGCCCCCTCCCAGGCGCACGCGTTGGTGCTGCCTGGCGTAGCGATTCCCAAGCAAATTACCCGGCGGGAGCCGCTCGTTGTCGCCGCGGCGACGCTTTTTACGTGCGGCGTCTACGCAGTCCCGTGGCTCTACCGGACGAGCCGAGACGTCAACGGATCCCGCCTCGGGCCGCCGCGACGCCCTCTGCTTCACGCGATCCTTGCACTATGCACCTTCATGATCTGGACGGAAGTGTTCCTGATCACGCTCGCGAAGGACGTGAGAAACCTCCGGGGCCGCGGCCCGCGCGATGACCACAGAAAAAGCGTTGAAATCGCTACCATTCTCCCATGGCTAGCCGCTCTTGCGATCGTTGTTCCGCCGCTCGTCGTCGTGACGATCGCCCTCGGGCAGGCGATGCTCAACGCCGTCGCTGACGAGGCGCTCGACGACCATGGGGCGGAAGCCGCCGGCTAAAACTCGAAGGCGAGACCGAGGGCGAACGTGCGGTCTCCGACGTGCATCGCCTTGGTGGAGCCGAAGTTTGAGAGTTCAGCCCCCCAAAACTCCCCGAAAATATAGGTATTGTTGATACCGCTCGCCTCGTCGGCCGAGGCGGCCGTCGTCCGATCGAGGAAGTCGAGGAGGAGCGCGCCGCCGACCGCGTAGCTGGGGCCGAAGCTCACGCCCTTCCCGCTCTTGTTGTTCACCGTCGTCGTGCCGTCGGCCCCGTAGGCACGCCAGTACCCGGCGCCGATCCCCGCCTTCGCGTAGGGCACGATCGGAATGCCAAGGTCGGTTGCAAGCACGTCTACACGAAGGACTGCCTGAAGCAGAAATGGGGCAACTTCGAAGTTTGTTTTTTGCGCCGAAGTTGTGGTTGATCCGGTGAAGTAGGCGGGGCGCGCGAAGCTTGTGTAGCCAGCCGTCAGCCCGGGACCGAGGGAACCGAAGTGACGAATACGAAGCGCCTGCCAATCGAATTCTGCCGAGACCATCAAACGCGAATTGTCTCCGAACGTTCGAGAGAACGGCGCGCCAGTCAATCCGGGAGCGCTGTCGACGGCCGGGCGGTAGGGAGAGAACCGAAGCTCAAACGCGAAGTTCTGCGGAGACCCCGCATACTTGTAGGGCGCGAGCGCGAGCGGCATCTCGTTGGCAGCGTCGGTTCGCGCGCCTTCGGCGACTTTCCCAGAGGCAGGGGCGCTCTGGCCAGCAGCGAGGGACGAGTACGTCAGCAGCGCTGGCACCAGGGTGGCAGCAAGGAGGGCAGACAGCGTTGAGCGGCTCATCGGCGACCTCCACGACGACGACGGAGGAGAGCGAGCGCCGCAAGGCCGCTTCCGAGGCCGACGCCAACGCCGATCCCCCCGGCAGATCCATGCATACTGCACCCAGCGGTACCGCCGTCGGCGACGTACACCTCGTAGAAGTCGTCGACCAGCTGCGGCGTGCCACAGACCGCCGAAGAGAGCGGGCCGATGTTCAGCGCCTGATCGACGGCGGCGACAGCGACCCAGACCTTGTCGCCGTTTTTCAAAGCTTTTTTATCGCGACCGATCGTCGCGGAGGCTCCGGTCGCCGTGGCCGAATTCACGCTGCCGCACAGCCACACCCCGTCGGGGAGCGGTGATGCTGGGACAGCCCCCTCAACGAGCGCAACGTTCGGTCCGCAGGTCCCGGCATCGTTGGTCGAGGCATCTTGCACCGATGCATCGGCGCCAACCGACGCATCTTGCACCGATGCATCTTGCACCGATGCATCTTGCACCGAGGCGTCGCTGACGGCAGCATCGTCGGTACCGCCATCGGCCGTACCAATGGGGATCGTGGAGTTCGCGTCGGCACAATACAAATTGTAGCCGTAGAGTTCGGAGCCGCTGGTTACGGCGCCCCAGGTCACGAGGAGGCGCCCCTCCCCCGCCGAGGCGGCGACGTTGGACACTTTGTCGGGGCCGAGGGTGTCGACGCGCTTGGTGAAGGTCTCGTCGGCGGCGACTGAATCTGGGTTGCTCGTCACCGGAAGAATGAGGAACGAAACCTTGAAGGTGTCGTCGATACCCGTTCCACAGACGGTCGAATTCTTCGCAGCATTGACGTAATTCTGCCCTGCAGAAACGTCGTTCGCCATGATGTCGCGGACGCGAAGGTTCACCGTCTGCGGCGTCGTGCGCGGGAGCGACCCATCATAGATCTTCCAACATTTTTGGACGGCGCCGTTCGTCGGCGTGCGATTCCCGCTAAGCTTGCAATCGACACTGGAACGACCAGCCCACGCCTCCAGCGTATAGGACGACGTGTAGCCGGTGGTCGAAACCTGGAATTGAAAGCCCTGATCCGCTTCGCAATCTGCACGAGTGATCGTCTGCGCGGTACTCGAAGGGCGCGTCGAGGTATCCTCTTTGTTTTCCGACGTAACGCGGATGACCGAGGAGCCGACAGTCACCGTCTGCGCCGCTGCCAATGCCGGCACGAAAAACAGCCCCGCGCCGAGCGCGCCCGCGGCGAAGGCGACAGGGAGGCGGGAGGGGACGCGGACTCCCGTCGGCGGAGCGGTGCGGCGCCAAGAACGTAGGGGGGAAGACATCGGTACCGGGGACGGCATACTACGTGCCAAGCGGTAATGCTGCGAATATCGCGGGTTTCCCCATCCGATCCTGGGGCAATCCCTGCCAGGGTGGCAAGCGCCCCTCCGGTTCGCGACAAGTTGACGCCATCGCCGATCGGATTTTGAGCGCGCCCGCCGGCATGGTACCGCCGAGCCATGCACGTCATTGCAGCCCGCGATCATCGTCCGACGGAAGACCCGATTTTCACGCTCGCCCTTGAGGCGAAGGCACGCATCGAGCGGGGCGAATCGATCGTCAATGCGACGATCGGCGCCGCGATGAACGACGCAGGAAAGCTCGCCGTGCTCCCGACCGCGG
Organism: Myxococcales bacterium; assembly: GCA_013298325.1. GTDB lineage: Bacteria > Myxococcota_A > Polyangia > Polyangiales > Polyangiaceae > JAAFHJ01. The sequence continues at coordinate 22,547 of JAAFHJ010000004.1, forward strand.
CGAAGGCGCTACGTGACGTCAGCGACGCCGATTTGGCGGCCTACGCGCCGATTCCCGGGCGCACCGACTTCCTCAACGCGGTCAAGAAGGATCTGCTCGCGACCGTGCCGACGCTCCTCGATGCGGCCGTTGCAATCGCGACGCCGGGTGGTTCCGGCGCGCTCCGTGCAGCGATTCAGAATTTCCTCGAGCCTGGCCAGGCGCTCCTCACCACGAACTATTACTGGGCCCCCTATCTTACGCTCGCCGACGACGCCGAACGGCGCGTGGAAACCTTTTCCATGTTCACGGCAGACGGCTCTTTTGACGTTGCCGATCTGGATCGTGCCGTCGGCGATCAATTGGCAAAACAGGGGCGTGTTCTCCTCTTTTTGAACGACCCCTGCCACAATCCGACCGGCTACTCAATGAAGCGCGAGGAGTGGCGTCGCGTCATCGAAGCGCTCGTCGCCCACGCAGACAAAGGGCCGATCACGCTCCTGGTCGACACCGCCTACCTCGAGTACTCGGCGGGCGACGCACGGGCTTTCTTGCCGGAGCTCGTCCCCGCGCTCGGCAAACTTGCAGTTCTTTTTGCCTGGTCGGCCTCCAAGACCTTTACCTTGTACGGCGCACGCATCGGCGCGCTCATCGCCTGCCTCGGCGACGCGACCGAGCGTCGAGCGACGGAGGCGGCCCTCGCGTACTCCTGCCGAGGCACCTGGTCGAACTGCAACCACGCCGGCCTTGTCGCGGTGCGGAATCTCTTGGAAGATCCAAAATTGAATACTGCGGTCAACGCCGAGCGTGAAGCGCTAAAGAAGACGCTACTCGAACGTGTGGATGCCTTCAATGAGCTCGCGCGCGCGAAGGGGCTCCGCTACCCGCGCTATGAAGGGGGATTTTTCGTGACGGTCTTCCACGACGATTCCTTCACCCATGCAAAGACGTTGCGCGATCTCGGCGTCTTCGTCGTCCCCCAAAAGGGGACGCTACGCGTCGCCCTCTGCGCCGTTCCCGTCGCGGAAATTCCTCGACTTGTTGACGCGCTGGCGATGGGCACCAACGGTCAAGGATGACGCTCCCACCGCTTCGGATCCTCATCATCGACGACGACCCGCTCGTCGGCCAGGCGCTTCGACGAAACCTTGCCGGACATCAGGTGACGTTGGCCGATAGCGGTCTCCGCGCGCTTGAGGAGCTTGCTACGGAAGAGCCGCCCGCCTTTGACGTCGTCCTGTGTGATGTGATGATGCCCGGGAAAAGTGGCATTGACGTCTATCGAGATATTCAAACCCGATTTCCGGAGCGCTGCCAGTCCTTCATCTTCACGACCGGCGGCGCCTACCAGGCGGAAGCGGTAAGATTTCTTCAGGAAGTCGACGCGCCATGCCTCGAAAAGCCATTCACTCGTGAGGAACTGTTTCGGACGATCGAAGGACTCGTCGGTACGAAACGGTGAAGTCAAAGAGCCAGTGCCATGCAAAAGGGTACTGGCTCTTCGACTTTGAACATCACGAAGCTCCGTTCATAACCTTCGGGACGAGCAACCCTTTGCGATCGAGATCGTGAATTTCGTCCGAGCCACCAACCGGTTCGTCGCCAATAAAGATCTGCGGGACGGTACGGCGCCCGGTCGTTTTCACGAGCCACGCGCGTTTCTCGTCGTCGTTCGAAACGTCCACCTCCGTGAACGCGATATTCCGCTTGTTAAGCAGGCTCTTTGCCCGCGTGCAGTATGGGCAGTAGTCGGTGACGTAGACGGTAACGGGATTGGCCATAGGAGAGACGTGTAGGGGAGGCGGCAGCGTTTTCAAAGCGGCACGCCCGCCGGGCGAGTGACCGCCCGAGCAACGCGATGTCGCAAAACCGAAGGCACGGCGACGGGACGCACGGAAACGGGGCGAGCCACGCGAACGATTGCGAAGCAGGGGCACTCGCGGCTAAACCGAAAGGTATGCCTGATCGCCGGATTCGCCTTGAAGCGGCTCGCCTCAACCTGGCCCGCATCGGAATGGCTACACCGGAAGATCTGCGACGGGCGCTCGAGCAGGCGGCCCAGGTGTCGGCGAAAACCCTCGGGGTCAGTCATGTGGGGGTCTGGCTTCTCAGTGGGGAAACGCTGTGCGTGTGCACGGTGCTCTACGACACACTCCAAGAAGGATTTCGTGAGAGTGAGCCGCTAGAACTCTCCGAATACCCTGCTTATTTCGAAGCACTCCGCACCTCGCGTGCGATCGCGGCCGACGACGCCTGGAAGGACCCGCGCACCCGGGAGATGCGTGCATCTTACCTGGAACTGGCCGACGTTCGCGCCATGCTCGACGTTCCGATTCTCGTCGCGGGGCAGCTGGTGGGCGTCGTGTGCCACGAGCAGGTTGGTCACGCCCGGGCGTGGTCGACGGAGGACATCGACTTCGCCACCTCCGTTGCTGACATGCTCGCTGTTCTGATCGGTCAGGCGGCCCGGCTGCGGGCGGAGCATGCACTCGACGTCCAAGAAGAACTGCTGGCGGAGATGAGGCGAATGGAAGCGCTTGGCCGCCTCGCGGCAGGTGTCGCCCACGATTTTTCGAATGTTCTTCTGGCGATCTCTCTGCTCTCCCAGCGCCTAAAACTGCGTTTGTCGGAAGACCCAGAGGGGGCAAAAATGGCTGGCAACATCGGCTCAGAAACGGACCGCGGGACTCGACTCGTCCGTCAGTTATTGGCTTTTGCCCGACAGGAGAAGACGACGCCTGTTTTTGTCGATCTTGGTGAAGTCGTCGCCGGCCTTATGCCCTTGTTGGAAACGATTGTGACGAGCCGCCACGCCCTCGCACTCGATACGCCGGAGGCGCCGGTGACGCTTCGTGCCGATCGGACGCAGCTCGAACAAATCGTCATGAACCTGGTCACGAATGCGCGCGATGCGCTCCCAGATGGCGGGACAATTCGGGTTTCTGTGACAGAAACGGAGAACAACGAAGCCCAACTCGTCGTGTCCGACGATGGCGTAGGCATGGACGAAGAGACGCAGTCACGGGTGTTTGAGCCCTTCTTTACGACGAAGGGGGGTCGCGGAACGGGCCTCGGTCTGTCGACGGTGTACGGCATCGTCAAGCAGTCAAAGGGGCATCTTGAGCTCATCAGTACCCCCGGAGAGGGGACAACCGTCTCAATTCATTTTCCGCGGAACGCGAACAACTAGCGTCGCATCAAACCGGACATGGCACGCCGAAAGAAACGAAGTTCTACGACCGTTGAATGCCCATTCTGCGGCGAAGAAGATGAGCTTTTCGTCGACGCGGGCGGCGGAAGTTTCCAAACGTACGAAGAGGACTGCGCCGTCTGCTGCCGACCGCGCACCGTCCACGTGGAGCCCGGGGAAGAACCGGGGGAATTTCGCGTTTGGGTCGAACGCAGCGAGTGAGCCGCGCGCCGAACTGCGTGTAGGCTGCCGGCCATGAGCCGCCCCTGGACCGAAAAAACCGTCGTCGTCACTGGAGCTACCGAAGGCATCGGCCTCGTCACCGCGAAAGAGATCGCCAAGCGCGGTGCGCGGGTCGTGATCGTCGGCAGAAACCCGGAGAAGACGAGTGCTCGCGCCGAAGAGGTGAAGGCCTTTGCCGGCCACGATCGCGTTGAGTTTGCCCTCGCCGATTTCTCCAAGCAGTCAAGCATTCGTGCCCTCGGAAAAGACCTTCGCAGTCGCTTGGACCGCCTCGACGTCCTCGTCAACAACGCCGGCGCAATCAATGAAGTGCGGCAGACGACCGAAGATGGCTACGAGCTCACCTTCGCAGCGAATCATCTGGGTTACTTCCTGCTTACGGAAGAGTTGCTTGAACTCCTCAAGAAGAGCGCCCCGGCGCGAGTCGTCAATGTTGCTTCGGAAGCACATCGCGGCGGCGCAATGAACTTCGAGGATCTTCAGGGGGAGAAGAGCTTCAGCGGTTTCAAGGCCTACAATCAATCGAAGTTGGCGAACATTCTCTTTACACGCGAACTCGCGAAGCGCCTTGCAGGGACTGGGGTAACCGCAAACTGCTTGCACCCGGGGGTCATCGCGAGCGGCTTCGGCAGGAACAGCGAAGGCTGGGTCGGCGCACTCGCCCGGACCTTCTCCTTTTTGCTTTCAACGCCGGAGTCTGGCGCGAAGACCCAGATCTTCCTCGCGACCTCGGAGGCGGTGGAAGGGGTCACTGGAAAATACTTCGATTCGTGCAAAGAGAAGACGCCCTCGAAAGGCGCACGGAACGACGCCGACGCGGCAAAGCTCTGGGAGATCAGCGAGAAGCTCGTCGCCAAGAGCTTGAATTCCTGATCTTTTAGGAAGCCTTTAGGAGGCCGGCGCGCTTGCGTACGGCCTCTATCTGCGAGGGGCGGCCGAAAATCAACACGAGTTTGTCGGACCAGCGTGGTGCCCGCCAGGCGTCTTTCGCGATGGCAATGAACTCGTGGAACGCGACGTAAGCCAGGTTGTGGCTCGCGATGTTCTTCGTCAGCCCGTAAACCGGCGGGTCGGCAAAGTCCTCTTCTGCAAACGTCCCAAAGAGGCGGTCCCAGACGATCAGGATGCCGCCGTAGTTCTTGTCGAGGTAGCGCTCATTCGATGCGTGATGCACGCGGTGATGTGATGGGGTGTTGAAGAGCCACTCGATCGGACGCGGGAACTTGCGAATGACCTCGGTGTGAATTCCAAACTGATAGACGAGACTGACGTTCTTCTGAAAGAAGATGAGTTCCGGGGGAAAGCCCAGCAAGGGAAGCACAATCCAGGGGAGCCACGTAAATGCGAGGATGACCATCCAGCTTTGACGAAGCGCCGTCGAGAGATTGTAATACTGGGAGGAATGGTGGGTAACATGCGCAGCCCACCAGAAACGTACCTCGTGACCGAGCCGATGAAAGACGTAGTAGGCGAGGTCTTCGAGGAGGACAAAAGCGAAGACAGTACCGACATTGAGTGGCACGGTATAGACGCGGTGGGAGTAGAGGAATTCGAGCGCGCGGACGACGATGAAGCCGAGGGCGACCGTCTGTGCCAGGCTCCCAAGCCCCATGCCGATCGAGGTCAGCGCGTCCCTGGTGTCGTAGCCCTTTGGCACCGATGAGCCGCTTCCGGCGCGGTTCCGCGCGATCCACCAGCGCTCGAGCGGCATCGAGAGGAGGAAGTAGGGGATCGCGAGAAGGACCGGATCGGGCAGCTTCTGCATCGGTCAAGTGGTCCACGACGGCGCAAAAGACGCAAGCGCCACCGCCTGAGAAGAGGCGCCGGCAAAGAACTCCGCGCCGTCTCCCGCTTCGCGGACGGACGCGTTTTGGGGCGGATCGGCGGAGTGTTCGGGCAAAACCCGTGTAGCGTGCGCCGCGATGGCGCAGGAACAGACGATTCACCTCGAACGCTACTCCCCCGATGCAAAGGCGCTTGTCGCTGGCGCCCAGCAGCTCGCTGACGAGCGTAAACACGCGAACGTCGAGCCGCTTCACTTGCTCGCCCGTGCCGTTGAGCGGGACAAAGGGGTGGCGGCGGTCTTTCGCGCGGCCGGCGCTCCACCCGAGGAAATTTCCGCGGAATCCGAGCGGGAACTTGCTCGCCTCCCGAAGACGGGGGGCGGCCTCGCGTACCTGTCCAAGGCGATGTTGGAGCTCCTCGGTCGCGCCGAAAAGGAAGCCGACACGGCCACAGTTGGGACGAGCCACCTCCTAAACGCACTCGCCCAAGAGCTCCGCGGCGGGGCGGCGGTCGTTCTTCAAGGCGTCGGTATCGGTCCGGGATCCTTGCGAAATCACATGAAGGCCCTCGATAGCGTCCCCCGTGATGTCGTTGCCCAGAATGCCATGGGCGATGGGATTGCAAAGTACACGCGAAATCTCGTGGATGATGCACGCAAAGGCGACTTCGATCCGGTGATCGGCCGGGATGTTGAAGTCCGTCGCCTCCTGCAAATCCTCGAGCGCCGCCAGAAAAACCACGCGCTCCTCGTCGGCGAACCGGGGACCGGCAAGACGGCGATCGTCGGGGCGCTCGCGATGCGAATCGCGGCCGGCGACGTCCCCGAGAACCTTCGTAACCTCGCAATTCTTGAGCTTGAAACGGGCGCCCTTGTCGCCGGAGCAAAGCTCCGCGGGGAGGTCGAGGATCGCCTTCGGAGCGTGCTCTCGTCCCTGAAGAACGATTCCAAAGAGGCTGCACTCTACATTAGTTCCCTCGATGCCCTCTTCGGTCAGGGGGCGGTCGGCGCAGGGATCGGCGAGGTCCTCAAGCCGCTCCTCCTTCGGGGGGACATCCGCGTGATCGCCGACACCACCCCCGACGGTCTCAAGAAGCTCGAAGAGAAAGACCCGGTATTGCTTCGCCGCTTTACCGATTTTGTCGTCGAAGCACCGACCGTCGATCAGGCCATTGAAATTTTGCGCGGTGTGGCGACGCGCTACGAGCGCCACCACAAGGTTCAGATCGGGGATCCAGCCATTGTCGCCGCTGTGAATTTGGCGAAACGGTACGTCCAAGATCGTTCATTGCCGGACAACGCCATCGATCTCCTCGACGAGGCCGCCGCCCGAAAGCGGGTCGAGCTGGATGGTGTCCCCGCCGACATGGACCATCAAATTCGGCGACTTGCGTCCCTGACCGCCCAGCGCGAAGCGCTGCTCGACGACGAAGACGCGATGAGCAAGAAGACGCGCGAACGCCTCGAAAAGGAAATCGCCGAGCTTCAGCCTTCGGTCACAAAGCTCCGAACCGACCTCGACTCACGCCGGGGCGCCCTCGCCGCGCAGACAAACCTGCAAGATGAACTCCGGAAGATGGAGAAAGCACTCGCAGAAGCGCGCGAAAAGAAGGATTTCGCCCGCCTGGGCGAGCTTGAGCATGTCACCCTCCCGGACCTGAAGAAGCGCCTCGACGCAGCGACCGATGCCGTCTCGCGGATCGGGGGCGCCGCATCGGCCTCGCGGGTCGTCGGCGAGGCAGAGGTTGCCCAGGTCCTCGGCGAGTGGACCGGAATTCCGGTCGCCCGCATGCTCGAGGGGGAAGCCGACAAGCTCATGAAAATGGAGCCGCGCCTCGGCGAACGGGTCGTCGGCCAGGACGAAGCGGTCCGCGCCGTCGCAAAGGCGGTCCGTCGTGGCCGCGTCGGTCTGCGCGATCCGGGGAAGCCGATCGGGAGCTTCCTGTTCCTGGGGCCGTCTGGCGTCGGCAAGACCGAGCTCGCAAAGGCGCTCGCCGAGTTCCTCTTTGACGACGAGCAGGCGATGACCCGCCTCGACATGAGCGAGTTCATGGAGAAGCACATGGCCCAGCGTCTCGTCGGCGCTCCGCCGGGCTACGTCGACTCGGAACAGGGCGGATTCCTTACGGAAGCGGTCCGCCGTCGCCCCTACAGCGTGCTCCTCTTCGACGAAGTCGAAAAGGCCCACGCCGACGTGTTCAACCTGATGCTTCAGGTCCTCGACGACGGTCGCCTGACCGACGGTCGCGGGCGCACCGCCGACTTCTCGAACACCGTCGTGATCATGACGAGCAACATCGGATCGGGGCGCATCCTTGATACCGACCCGAAGATGTTCGAAAGCGACGAGGGGAAGTCGGCATTGAAGGGGATCCTTCAAGACGAATTGAAGAACTTCCTGCGCCCCGAGTTCTTGAACCGCATCGACGACATCGTCGTCTTCCGGCCGCTCACGAAGAACGATCTGCGCGGCATCGTCGACATCCAGCTTCGACGCCTCGACAAGCTCGTGAAGGACCGCGAGCTCAAGGTCGTTCTGACCGAGGCGGCCAAGCTTCACCTCGTCGATCTCGGCTACGAACCGGCCTTCGGTGCGCGACCGCTCAAACGAACGATTTTGAAGAACGTTCAGGATCCGCTTGCCGAGGAAATTCTTGCGGGTGGCTACGGTCCCGGCTCGATCGTTGAAGTCGACTTCGTGGCTGCCGAAGGCGACGAGGGGCGCTTCGTATTCAAGAAGATCGCCGCGAAAGACGCGGAGAAATAGGCAATGCGCGTCCACTTTACAGGGGTTTGCGGCACCGGCATGGGGCAACTCGCCCTTCTGTTTCGCGAGGCGGGCCACACCGTCGATGGCTCCGATCGCGCGTTTGATCCGCCGATTGGTCCCCAGCTCCGCGAAGCCGGGCTCTCGCTCAAAGAGGGCTATGAAGCGAGCCATCTCACCGAAGGGGCCGGGGAGCCCGACCTCGTCGTCATCGGCAACGCCATTCGGGCCGATAACCCGGAGGCCGTTGCGGCGCGCGAGCGCGGGCTTGCGGTGACGAGCATGTCGGGGGCGCTCCGCACGAGCTTCCTCGCCGGCCGTCGGGCCGTCGTGATCACCGGTACCCATGGGAAGACAACGACGTCGTCCCTCGCTGCCTTCGTCCTTGAAACGGCCGATCTCAAACCAGGTTTCTTCATCGGGGGAATCCCGAAAGATTTTGGTACGGGCGGGCGAATCGGCCGCAAAGGGCAGGCGCTCCTCGGGCCGCGCAACGAGCCGGTCGGCGCCCCCTTCGTCGTCGAGGGGGACGAGTACGACGCCGTCTACTGGCATAAGAAGCCGAAATTTCTTGATTATGTCGGGGCGTCGGGGCCCGCGGGGAAAGACGTCGTCGTCCTCACCAGCATCGAGCACGATCACGTCGACATCTACCCGGACGAAGCGAGCTACCTCGCCGCCTTCGAGGCGCTCGTGGCGGCGATCCCAGCAGGCGGTCTCCTCGTCGCCAACGCAGCCGATCGCCATGTGCGCGAACTTGCAAAGAAAGCGACCTGCACGATCGCCTGGTACGCCCTCCAGGGGGACGACACCGGCGACGTAAACCCCGAGTGGCTCGCCGCGCCGGCCCACGTCGATGAGCGCGGCGTGACCTTCTTCGACCTCTTCGCGGGTGGCGTCTCTGCGGGGCGCTTCCAGCAGTCGATCCCCGGCCGCCACAACATCGCCAACGCGACCGCGGTCGTCGCCGTGGCAGCCCAAGGCTTCGGCGTCTCGTTCGCGACGATTCGGAAGGGACTCGGGACCTTTACCGGCGTGAAGCGGCGGCAAGACCTCCTCGGAACGCCAAACGGCATCGCCGTCTACGACGATTTTGCCCACCACCCGACCGCCGTCGACGAGACGCTCCGCGCGCTCCGCTCGAAGGCGAGTTCGCCGTCGGCGCGGCTCTTTGCCGTCTTCGAACCGCGCAGCGCCACCGCCTGCCGGAACACCCACCAGGCCGAGTACCCGAAGGTCTTCGGGGCCGCCGACCGCGTCATTCTCGCCCCCCTCGGCCGGACGAACATCCCCGAGAGTGAGCGCCTCGATCTCATTAAAATTGCTGCAGAATTACCGACAGGGAAGGCCGTCGCCGCGCCGAGTATCGACGCCATCCTCGACCTCCTCGTCGCCGAGGCAAAGCCTGGCGATGCGATCGCCCTGCTCTCCAACGGCGCCTTCGGCGGCCTCCACAAAAAGCTCCTCGATCGGCTGAGTACCTCATGATGGATCGCAACGAGATCGACGCCGCCTTCCCCAAAATGCTCGAGGCGGCGCGCGTCGCTGGTCGCGGCTTGATGGAAGGGTATCGGAAGCGCCCTGCAGCCTCCCAGAAGGCAAAGAACGACCTACTTACCGAGTTTGATATTCGCTCGGAAGAGACGATTGTCCGCCAGCTGGAAGTGCTCGGACTTCCGATTATCGCCGAAGAGAACCACAAGGCGACCGTCGACGATACGCAGGCGCGCCTCTACATCGATCCCCTCGATGGGACGATGAACTTCGTCCATGGGCACTTCTTCTTCGCGGTGAGCATCGGCCTCTGGGAGGCTGGAAAATGCCGGGCAGGCGTCGTCTTTGCGCCGGCGCTCTCCACCGCCTGGTGGGCGACGGAGGGGGGCGGCGCCTACCGGAACGGGTGGAAGCTCGCCGTCAGCGAGAATGCCGATTTCTCTGAGGGGCTCTTTGCAAGCGGCTTCCCCGCTGAGCGCAGCACTGCCCCGAAAAACAATTTCGGAAGATTCCTCGAAGTCAAACGGCAAACCCGCGGCGTTCGTCGGTGCGGCTCTGCGAGCATCGACTTGGCGCTCGTCGCCGACGGCACCTACGACGGCTACTGGGAGGCGCACCTCCACCCGTGGGATTACTGCGCCGGGGTCGCGCTCGTCGAAGAGGCGGGTGGCCGCGTTACCGCCTACGACGGAAGCGAAGCCGACATCCGGAACGGGGCGCTCGTCGCGACGAACGGCCGTGTGCATGATGCACTCATCGGTGCCCTCGCGAACGCGAAAGAGCTCCTGTGATGCTTCAGCTTTCCAGGTAGGTCCGCGCGATGCCGGCGGCGGCGTCTTCCGCGAAGACCTGCTGGCCGGTGCGGTCGGCGAGCGAGGCGAGCGCCTCGTAGTAAACGCGCGCTTTTTCGGGCCGTTTTCGCGATTCTTGGAGGCGCCCCGAGAGCCAAAGGCCGGACAGCGCGTCCCAGTCATAGCCCTTGGACTGGGCGAGCCCGAGGGTGCGTGCGAGGCGGAGGTCGGCGCCGGTGACGAAGCGCTCGGCGTCGAGGTAGGAGAGGAAGAGGGCGTTGTGGTCGCGAAGCCGCGAAAAACCGGCCTCGCGGCACAGGGCGAGACTCTGGCGAAGCGCACCGTAGGCGCGGGCGTGGTCCCCTTTTCGAACGAGGAGATCGCCGACGTTGTGAAGCGCGATCGCCTCTTCGTAGAGGAGCCCCTCC
>JAAFHJ010000040.1 GCA_013298325.1 Myxococcales bacterium
AACCCCTATTTCTCGGCCGGTCTGAGTGCTCACCTGACCAACCAACGGTATTCCGACGTAATTTCGCCGATAAGTGGCGTCTCCGTCCTCGAAGATCGCCTCCGCGGGTCGCTCGTTCTCCGGCCTGATGGCACCCGAGCCTTCGAGATCGGTCTCGACACCAAATACTACGTCACGAGCAAAGATCTCGTTCCGCGGGCGACGATTGCGGCAACGATTCCCGGCGTCGGGCGTGCGCGTGCCGACTTGGAAGCGCAAAAGTTGTTCGCCGATGGGCGCCGGTCTGTTGTCGGATCTGTCGGTATTGAATTCTCGCTCTCGCAGGCGAGCGCGGGCGGTGGCCTCCTTGTTGGAAACGGCCTAGGCGGCGATGGGATCGCCCCCTACTTCACCGCATCCATGCACGGCTACACGGAGCCGGGGATGCCGACCGGCCATCGTTTCGTCGCGATTCGTATCGAGAAAACGCCCGGCGTTCGTGGGCATGTCCGCCTCCTCCGCACCCTCTGGGCGCTCGCCGAAGACCCGACGATCGACGGCGTCGCCCTCCAGTTGAAGGCCTCGCCAGCGAGCAGCCTTGCCCACGCCGAGGAGGTCGCAGACGCGCTCCGAGTTCTGCGTGCCCACGGCAAGAAGAGCTTCTGCGCCCTGGAAGATGGCACAGGAACAGCACTTTTCGCCTGCGCCAGCGCCGACCGCATCGTCATGAACCCGGCGGGTGGCCTTCGCTATGCGGGGCTCAAGTCCCAGCGGATGTATCTGAAGGGGCTCCTCGACAAGCTCGGCGTGAAGGCGGAATTCGTGCGCATCGGCGCCCACAAGAGCGCCCCTGAGCAATTCACCAACGAGCATGCGAGCGAAACCTCGCGCCGCGACCAAGAGGACCTCCTCAAGCAAACGGAAGCGGTGTTTGTTGAAAATCTCGTGCGTTACCGGAAGCTTACGCCCGAATGGGTGCGTGCGGAGACCCTCAAAGGTCCCTTCATCGCGAGCGAAGCGCGGGCCGCAAAGTTCATCGATGGCTTCGCCTACGACGACGAACTCGAGAAGGTCGCCCGAGAGGTCGCCGGCCACCCGGTCCGCTATGTCCCCTACGAAGCGCCCCAACGCATGCCGGAGACCTTCGGTCGCCGCGGTTCGGTCGCTGTACTCTACATTGATGGAGACATGGTCGACGGCCGCTCGCAAAAGGTCCCGCTTCTTGGAGAAAAGATGGTCGGGAGCTACACGATCGTCGATGCCGTGAAGGCGCTCAAGGCCGATCCGGACGTGAAAGCGGTCGTCCTCCGCGTCGAAACGCCTGGCGGCTCGAGCCTCGCGGCCGACGTCATGTGGCGCGAACTCCGCCTCCTCGGCGAGCGGAAGCCGTTGATCATTTCGATGGGGAGTATCGCCGCCTCCGGCGGGTATTACATCGCGAGCGCCGGAAGTCGTATCTACGCGAATCCGCTGACGATTACGGGGAGTATCGGCATCTTTTACGGCAAGGCCGACACGAGCGGCCTCCTCGGCAAGATCGGCGTCAACATCGACACGATTCGCACCGCACCCCGCGCCGATGCCGAGTCGCTCTACCGGGGCTTCAGTGACGACGAACGCGTCGAATTGTCTCGCAAAGTCGGGCAGTTCTACGACGTGTTCCTCGGTCGCGTCGCCGAGGGGCGAAAAATGACGAAGGACCAGGTCGATGCCGTCGGTCAGGGGCGTGTCTGGGCCGGCCAACAGGCGAAGGAGCGGGGCCTCGTCGACGAGCTCGGCGGCCTTCGCCACGCGCTCGAAGCAGCAAGAATGGCTGCTCATTTGCCGCCCGATGCGCCGATTGTTGAAGGCCCGGAAGAGACGACCTCCCTCGCGGAAAAAGCGCTCGCCCTCGCCGGCGCGAAGGCCTCGTCGACCGGCTTGCCGCCGATGATCGAGCCGGTGCTTCGCGCGGCGGCCCCCTTTGCCTATCACCCGGCCGATGTCCCGCTCGCGCGCACCGACTGGGTCGATCTGGAAACCTTGAACGGCAGCGACGACGACTGAGGCGGAAAGACCCCACAGCTGCCCACACACGCCGACGCCCTGCCGTCCGATACGCGTGTAAATTTCAATGTTTGTTCCCCTCTACTTGCCAGAAGGAACGCGATTGACCCAGCGCGTCGCCTCTGTCACCTTGGACCGCTATTATGAAGCCCTTCGCGCCCGCCTTTGACGTCTCGCCCGGTCTGCGGACCGCGCTCGCTTCGGTCTTTGTGCTTCTCGCCGGCTGCACGACGACCAACGGCTCGTCGAGTGGAAACACGAGTTCGGGGACGACGAGCGGCAACACGAGTTCGGGGAACACGAGTTCGGGCAATACAAGTTCCGGGAACACAAGTTCGGGCAATACAAGCTCGGGGAACACGAGTTCGGGGAACACAAGCTCGGGAAATACGAGTTCCGGCGGCACCGTCGATGCTGGCCCCGTCGAGCCGCCGTGGGTCGCCCCAGTCCTCCCCGCCACGAGCGCGGGATGTGGCGGAAATGCCACGGGGACGAGCCTTGCCGGGGCGATGAAGGCGACCCCCGCCGGGCGCAGCTATCGCATCGTCGTTCCGACGAACTACAATGCCAACAAAGCCTACCCGGTCGTCTTTCTCTTTCACGGTTGGCAGACGAACGGAACCGACTTCAAATCCTGGTTTGAATTCGAGAAATACGGCGCGCCGAACGGCCAGGCGATCATCGTCTACCCGGATGCCATCAATGGCCTTTGGGACCTGTCGGGAGCGAGCGATCTGACGTTCTTCGACGACATGAGCGCCCAGATCCAGGCGACCTACTGCACGAACCCCCAGCGTACGTTCGCCCTTGGGTTCTCGTACGGCGGCAAATTTATCAATCATCTCGCCTGCCACCGCGCCGGGTACGTGCGCGCCGCGAGCATTGGCGACGGGAGCGGTGGCGACCGCGGCCAGGACGGCTCCTGCGGTCGCCTCCCGATGCTCATCACCCACCGCCCGCCGGACCAGGACGAACTCTACACCTGGGGCAAAGAGAACGCCGAGTACTGGGCCGGGAAGAACGGCTGCTCGATGAATCAGGCGGACGTCCTCGACGCCCAGTACAAGTGCAAGGAATTCCAGGGATGTACCGACCCGGGGAAGGTCCTCTTCTGCACCGACGACGAAGACAAGTCGAAGATCCCCGGCTATGAAACCTATTGGGATCACACGGTGACCGAGCGTTTCCGCGCGTTGACGTGGACCTGGTTCGATACCTTCAAGTGAGCGCAAGCGAGCTGTGATCGCGGGACGCCGCTGCGACTCTTCGTCGCGGCGGCGTTCGCGTCCTTGCTTCCGCGGCGCGCTTCTCTACAGTTACGCCGCCGCGGCCCATCATGCTCCCCCCTCCGCCCGCTCTTCTCGATTTCTACCGTGCCGAAGCTCCCGAATTTCAAGGGAAGCTGCTTCGTGCCGGCCTCGCGATCGCCGCCGGGGCGACGACGACCCTTGTCGGAAGTCTCTCCCTTTTTTACGGCGTTCCGTCCGGCTTCAAACCGGTTTTCGCCGTAGTCGGGGCGGCCATTCTTCTCTACGGGCTCATTTGCGGCTTTGTTTCCTTGCCGCGCCTTCTCGCCCACGACGCCTTCGTCGGCGTCCGCCGCGACGCACTGATGGTTTCGTCCGGCACCGGCCCCGCACTGGTTTTCCCCTGGGATGACATCGCCCGCATCGCCCACGCCGAGGACCGTCTCGTCGTTCACTTGCGTGACGGAGCTCCCCACGTGATCGACCAAAAATTCGGTCCGATCCCTGTTTCACACATCGCCCAGAAGCTCGAGTACCTGCGGCGAAAAGCAGCAATGAACCTGCTTTAATCGGCGCAGCGCAGCACGAGGATCGTGACTTCCGCCGGGACGCCAATGCGGACCGGGGGCCCGGTGGTGCCGAGACCGGGGTGCACGTAGAGGACCCCTTCGCCGCCGTTTTCGAGGCGATCCCGGTAAAAGCCGAGGTGGTGCCGGTGGGCGATCGCCGAGAGCGAGAGCGTCCTCGCAAAGAAGGGGAATGCGATTTGACCACCGTGGGTATGCCCACTGAGCGTCAGGTTCGCATTCCTTTTTCGTCCGCCGTCCCAGAGCTTCGGGTCGTGGGCAAGGAAAACGGTAAAGAGAGGCCCGTCACTGCCGCTCGGACGACCGGCAAACGTCGCATCGAGATCGGCCTTCCCTGTATAGACGTCGTCGATCGCTGCGAGGTAGATCTCTGCATTTCCTCGTGAAATTGTCCTCCCGGTGTTGCGGAGAACAGCGATGCCTGCCTCGGTGAGGAGGTCGCGGAGCGGTTGGCCATCGTTGAAGTAGTCGTGGTTCCCCATCGAGTAGACGACGCCATCTCGTGGCTTCGACCGCGCAAGTGGTTCCAAGACTTCGGCGATGTCTTGATGAAACAGTGTGCCATTTGTGACCGAATCTCCGGTCACAACAACAAGATCGGCGCCGGCTTCAACAGCTGCCCTTGTCCAACGAAGTCCCTGGCTCTTTGGCGTTAGCCCTCCGATGTGAATGTCAGAGAGTTGGGCGATGCGGTAGCCATCAAAGGCCTTCGGAAGTCCCTTCAAAATGACTTCACGCTCACGGACAGAAAAACGCAAACGCCCCGGGTAGACGCCCCAAACGCCGATCACAAGGGCGACAAGGTGAATATTGCGGATCGCTTCCAGCGAAAGAACCGCGGGAATATTTCGAAAAATCGAGAGAATTGCCTGCGTCAGGAGGGCGAGGATCGTCAGCACCGTGCCGACGAAGCAGGCGAACCAGTGGACGAAATAGGGGAGAGAAAGGAGCTGACGGTGGGCGGTGGTCAGCGGTCGGTCGTCGAGGACTTCGTCCATGCGCCGCCAGTAGAGACCGAGGGACGCTCCGGTGGCGATCGTCGCGATCGCGGCGGCGGCCCCCCCACTCACCCCGAGCGCTTGGCGAGCCACCTGGGCGACGGTTATCGCAAAGGGGCCATGTGCAAGTGCTGTCACTCCCAAAAGAAATTGCCGAAAACGCACCATCCGCGGCGGCAATGCCATCGCTAGTTCCGTGCCGAGGGGGTGGCCGAAAACGGCGTCTCGTCGATCTGGGTGCGGTCGGCGCCGACGAGCGTGGGGCGGCGACCTGCGCCCGCAATCGTGCCGTCGGCGAGGAGCACCCGAGCCCGTCGCTCGCCGACCTGCGCCGCGATCACCGTCGCGTCGATCGCGTCCTGCGGCGATGGTGGCTGGGTTGGGTCGCTCGCTGGATCGATGCGCGGGAAGACCCCGTGATCGAGCTGAAGAATGCGCCCGTCGGTCGCGCCGATGAGGAGGTCGGCTCGGCCGGCCGCCGCTACGACGAGATCCTTCGAGGTTCCAACGGGGAGGAGGGTCGCGTTTTCTCCTGAAAGATCTGCGGCATAGGCGTGTCCACCGCTCCCCAGGAAATAGAGTGCACCGGGCGTGGCGGCCGCCGCGCGAAACTCGACCTCCCCCAATGGCGGGAGGCGCGTCACCGCCCCGCGCTCGATGCGCGCGCTCGCTCCTCGAGCTCCGATCACGACGAGGCGCCCCTGGGCAACGACCGCCGCCCGCGGCGCAAAGGGGAGCCCGATGGGCGCGTCGAGGCGACCGTCGAAAAATCGGGTGACCGCGCCGCCGCTCGCGTGGCTTTCGAGGACCCAAATCGCGCCGTCCCCGGCCGCCGCGAACCCGCGCACCCGCCCGCCAAGTGGGGTTGCCCCGCCGCCAAGCACGACGGGCGTCCCGAGGTGCCGGCAGATGGCCCAGGTGGAGTCTACCCCCAACGCGAGAAATTCCCCATGAAGCATCAGATGTTGCACGGGTGCAGAATACACCGGGTCAAACGGGAGACCGGCGAAGACGAGCGACCGCGGCCGCGGGACTTCGCGACCCGTGGCGTCGCGCTCGAGGTGGAACGCGACGAGGCCGGTCCCTTCTCCGGCGGCGACCACAAGGGACCCATCGGCGGTGAAGGCGCCAGCCGACCAGGCTCGACCATCGCTCTTACGAATGGTCGTAAACGGGCCAAACAATGCCCCTTCTCCAAAAGCGCTCTGCTGCAAGCGCGCCGTACGATCAGAAAATCCGGATGGTGGAGGTTGCGGCAGGAGTCGCCGTGCTTCCGTCGCTTCAAGCGCAAGAACCTCGCCATCAGGCGGGGTGTTCTTTTCGCGTACCTGATCGAGAAGCTCCTCCGGGACGGTGAAGCCGATGCTCGCGCGGGAGAGCACGCGGCTCTCCGGTTGCTTGGCGAGTATGGGATCGATCGCCGCATCAAGAGCGGCCAAGAGGGCCCCTGCCGATGGCTGGCGAACCAACGGATCGGCGTCGAGGGCCTGGCTTAGCGCCGCGTGAATGGCAGCAATTGCTTCAGGCTCATTCCGCAATTCCGGAGAGATATCTTCCGCTTCCGCGAGCTTCGGCCGCTCACCACGCAGGACTTTTGCGAGCACGACGATCGGGTTTTGCCCGGGAGGGAGCGGGAACGCCCGGCGGCCAGTCAGGCACTCGTAGGCGATCGCGGCGAGGGCGAACACGTCGGTCCGAACGGTGACGCGCGCGTTCCCCTTCTCGTATTGTTCCGGTGGCGCGTAGCCGACCGATGCGCCAGCGACTTGCGTCGTCTGTTCGAGGTTCGAGACGTCACGTGCTAGGCCAAAGTCGGTGACTTTCGCGATTTCACCGCCGCGCGGCGAAGCGATAAGAATGTTTGAAGGCTTGAGATCGCGATGAATGATTCCGTGCGCATGCACGTAATCGAGAGCGCGGGAAACGTGTTTGAGGAGCCGCCTCGCGCGCCGGAGGGGGAGGGCGACAGCGTTTGGCGTTTGGCGACGACGCTCTTCGAGGACGTCGTCGAGGGTCGGCCCTTCGACGAACTCGAGGACGGTGAACGGGAGCGTGACGCGCCCGACGCGGCTCTCGGGGGCGTTCTCGGTCTGCGGGCGCGAGAGATCGACCGTCGCTTGGAAGTGGTCGAAATAGCGGACGACGTAGGGGCACGGGGTCGCCTCTTGGGCGAGCTTGCGGAGCACCGTCGCCTCCCGCTGGAAGCGGCGCCATGCGTCTTCCGTGAGGACGTCCGGCTTGAGCACCTTTACGATGACCGGGATCCCGTCGCCATCATCCCAAGACGCTTCGAAAATCCACCCTTGGCCCCCCTCGGCCAGGCAATTGCCGAGCTGGTAGGAAATGCCCTGGGAGCCGACGAGCGCGCGGCCAATCAGGCCATCGCGAATCGGGTGGGGGGGACGAACCATCGCGGCGCAGGGTACAGGAAGCGGCCCCTCGGGGGAAACCTTCGAAACCGACTTTGGCGCCCCCACAAACGAACGAGACCCCTACGCTTCCGTAGAGGTCCCTCGGTCGTCCGCTTGGGGCAGATCAGGAATTGATCAGCTTGAGGAGCGTCTCTTTGTTGGTGAGGCCGACGTGCTGCCCCTTGATCTTGCCTTCTTTGAAGACGAGGACCGTCGGGACGCTCATCACCCGGTACTTGCGTGCCGTTTCCGAAGCGTCGTCGATGTCGAGCTTGGCGACCTTGAAGTTGCCACTCGCTTCATTGGCGAGCGTCTGGACGATCGGCGCAAGCGCCTTGCACGGGCCGCACCAGGTGGCCGTGAAGTCGACAAGCACGGGCGTATCCGAGTTGAGGACTTCCGCTTCGAAGTTCGCGTCGGTGAGTTCGATCACATTGCCGGCCATGGGTGCACTCCTTAACGGTCTCAGTCGGGGCGCCCAAGTCCGCACCCGTTGCGGGGGCGGCGGCTACGAGGGGCACCGAGTCTTTTTTCTCGGCGCCGATTCGGCGTCCGGAGCCTTCTGTACACCGCCGTTGGACGTTGTCTAGTGCCCAACGAGCGCGGCCGCCCCGCCCAGTGTGTCGCCGTCGAGGGTGACCGCGAGGCGGACCGTCCCGCGACCCTCGCGCTCCCCTTCAGAAATCGCCGCCTGATCGAGGGTGCTTCCGAAGCCCAGCAGGCGAACTGCGAGGTTCTTGCCGAGCTCGAAGCGCTCCCGCTTCAGAAAGGTTGCCACGTCCTTGCAACCACTCGCCTCTGTGCATTCTGCATCCAAAACGATCGATACTCGGTCGGTCGCCTGGTTTTTTCCCGAGCCAGTCCCACCAACGACGAGGAGCATTTCGTCAACGGACGGCAACCCACGCGCGAGTTCGGCGGTCGGTAGGAATGCGGCGGCCCCCTTCAAAAGTCGCGTGATCGCTGGGGTTCTGCGTAGCCAGGCGGTCGCGTAGGTGTACGGCGAAGCCGACGCATCGACGAAAGCCCTCCGGAGGCCGACCGCCCCCTTCGAAAAGGGCATCCGCAGGCCATCGACGCTCGCCACCGCGGCATCGACGGCCGCCGGTGGGCCGACCAAAAAGGGGCGCCGCGCCCCGAGGGCGTAGGCGATCCCCAGCTCGGCTTTTTCACCGCGGTAAAAGCTGCCATCACGTCGTAATTGAGACGTATCACTTGCGACCACGCCGCGGCTGCACTTGGCTAGTTCTGCGGCGGTAACCTCGCCGCGAAGCGCGGCACCGAGGAGCGGCGTGGTGGCGTCGGTCGGCGCTCCGGGGGTGCGTTCTTCCGCGAAAACGACGAGTTCATCCAGTCGTGAAAGAACAGGAAATCCGCATGCTTCATCGAGGCGTGCGAGGGCCCCGACCGGGTTGTCGGTTTCGTGGAGGCTTCCGTCGGCTCGAAGGGCGGGGAGCGCCTGCGAGAGTACGGTTCCGAGGAACGAATTTCGCAGGAATTTCCCATTCATATGGACGGAAAAGAACGCATCTGCGGGGATTGCGTCCCGGGCTGCGATCGGCCGAAAATAGCGATATGTGCCGTAGGTAATTCCGCCGCCCACGGTGAGTACGGCGACGGCAGCCGCGAGAAGGACGGCGCGTGGTTTTTTCGGAGCCGTTTCTTCCATGGCGGCGCAGGCTTACGCGGATCGCTGCGCTTGTCGATCCCCGCGTGCGACGTGCGCGAGGGCGTGGTCGAGAATCTCGCGGGCCGCGGAAGGGGCTCCGAGGGCGCGCGCCGCGGCGGCAAGAGTGAGGAGGCGCCCACGATCCGCCTGGAGAGCGAGGAGGTGGCTGCGCACCTGGGCGGCGGTCGCCGTAAGGGCAGCACCCCCCTCGACGGCGTAAGATTCGTTGGCGCTTTCATTGCCGGGAATGGATCCCATCAAGAGCAAGGGACGGCCGGCAACGAGCGCTTCCGAGACGGTGAGTCCTCCCGCTTTTCCGATAATGATATCTGATTCTTCCATGCGTCGCGCCATGGCGTTCTCGTAGCCGATGGCCGTCACGACAGCGCCGAGATTGCGGCGTTTGATTTGCTCAGAAAGATGCCTTTGTTTTGCCGCGTCGCTTCCGGTTACAAGGACGGCGGAAATTGGGTCTGTTTCCTGGAGCGTCGCAAGCACTGCCGCGAGCGGACCGACACCGACGCCGCCGCTCGTGAAAAGGGCGTGGATTTTCCCACCCTTCCGGGCGTCGGGGAGCGCGCCCACCGCTGCAAAGGCGCGCTTCGTTGGAATGCCGGTCTGGTAAATTCGCGCCTCCGGGATGCCGCCGCGGATCAGGTCGTCGGCGGCTCGGCGAGAACCGACGGCGAACCCCTCGATCCCGCGCTCCGCCCAGACGCCGTGGGCGTCGTAGTCGGTGACGACGCCGAAAAGTGGAGCGTTTAAGAGGGGATGAGCGGTCGTAGGCGTCCGGCGTGCGCGCCCGAGCGTGAGGAGCGGCAGGTGGTGGGTCGCGATCACCAGGCGCGGCTGGTGCGCGACGACCGCGGCGACCAGCGGGGCGAAGAGCAGGTGATCCATGCCGCGACGGAGCGGTTCCAGCAGGCCGCCCGGCGCCTTCCTGGCCGACCCCTTCGTCCCCGAATAGGCCTTTCCATAGAGCTTGGGGGCGAACGCCTGCCCCGTGTGGTGCGCAAACAGGTAGCTCCCGGCGAAGGGGGGCGGGCAGAAGTCGAAAGCGTTCAGCAGAACGACGGTGAGGCCCCGCGCGCGTGCCTCCTCGGCGAGAGCCTCTGCGGCGGCTCGGTGGCCCCCGCCAACCGGGCTGTGGACGATCACGACATCGGCACGAGGCGCGTTCCTTCGGTTCGGCATTCGTCCCACCACTCACGGCGCAGGCCAACGGCAGTGAACGGAAAAACAGGAACAAGTACGTTGCGCGCAGGCAAAAAGTGGTTGAACCATTCAATCATTCTGCGAAGGCTTCGCACCTCTGCGTCGCCCGGTTCGCGCCCGCCGGAAAAGGCGTGCTAGGACCGCGCGCGGACCATGGCGAAGCGCGACTACTACGAGCTCCTCGGCATCCCCAAAGGGGCCACCGCGGACGAGATCAAAGCAGCTTTTCGAAAGGCTGCGGCGAAGCATCATCCCGATCTCAATCCGGGAGATCCGCAGGCTGCCGAGCGCTTCAAAGAGCTCAATGAAGCGCATCAGGTCCTTTCTGACCCGCAAAAGCGCTTGATGTACGATCGCTTTGGCGTCGAAGGGGGCGGCGCTGCCGGGAGCCCCTTCGCCGGTGGGAGCCCGTTTGGCGGGGCAAATCCCTTTGCGGGCGGAGGTTTCCCCTTCGGCCAGGGGGGCGTCGTCGACATCGGCGACATCGCCGTCGACGGATTCCTCGGCGATCTCCTCGGCGTCTTCGGCGTCGGAAAAGGGGACAAAGGGGACGTCAAGCGAAGCCTCGAAATTACGTTTGAAGAAGCGGCTTTTGGCTGTGTAAAAAACCTCTCCTTCGAACGGCTCGAAGTCTGCGGCGATTGCACCGGCTCCGGCCAGGGGGCGAACAGCCGTATCGAGACCTGTCCGGCCTGCAGCGGAAAAGGGCGAATTCGCTTCCAGCAAGGGCTCCTCCCCCTCGCCGTCGAGCGCGAGTGCACCCGCTGCAAGGGGCGCGGACGGACGATCGTCGACCCGTGCAAGGGTTGCCATGGTGCCGGACTTATTCAGAAAACCCACAAAGTCGAAGTGACGATCCCCGCCGGGACCGACCACGGCTCGGCGAAGGTCGTCCCCGGCGCCGGATCGCGGCCGCGATCCGACCGCTCCCCCGGCGACCTGCTCATCACCGTCGAGGTGAAGCCCCACCCTTTCTTCAAACGCCAGGGGGACGACGTCGTCTGCACGGTGCCGATCGGTTTCCCGACGGCGGCTCTCGGTGGCGAAGTCGCCGTCCCGACCCTCGACGGAAAAGGGGCGATGAAGGTCCCCGCCGGCACCCAGCCGGGGGCGACGCTCCGCCTGAAGGGGAAGGGGATCCCTCGGCGGACCCTCGGCGGACGCGGCGACCAGCTCGTGCTCGTGTCGCTTGAGGTTCCGACGAAGCTGACCGACCACCAGAAGGAGCTGCTCCTCGCCTTCGCCACGGCGCTCGGCGACGACGTTCAGCCGGAACAACGCGGTTTCTTCGACAAATTGAAGGATTTGTTTCAGGACTGAGCCGGCAGCGTCGCTCGTTTGAAACGGGGGACTTTGCCGATTGAGTTGCGCTCGGTGCCACGCCGGCCTCGGCGCCGGCGCGATGGCGCGCCGCGTCGTATTCGAGGAAATCGCCGCTTCGAGCGGGGCGTTACGCCCCACTCCCCGAATTTTCACCGGGCTCTGCCGGGAATTCTGCTAAGCGCCCCCGCCTCGCCATGGCTTCGAATTCGTACCCCCGCCTCGACTCTACCGCTCAGACCGCTCTCCTCCGTCGCATCGTGGATCGATGTCGCTTTGTGGAGGGGAGTCCGCGGCCGGTGGTCGTCTTTGATCTCGACGGGACGCTCATGGACAACCGTCCGCGGAGCCTCGCAATCTTCCATGAGCTCGCCGCCCACTGGAAGGCATCGCGCCCCGCGGAGAGCGAAAAGCTCGCGGCAGCGACCGTCGATCGCCTCCAGTATTTGGTCGCGCAGTCGATGAACGCCCTCGGCGTCGAAGACCCGGCCGCCATCAAAGAGGCGGAACAGTTCTGGAAAGAGCGCTTCTTCGTCGACGAATACATTCGCCATGACATTGAAGTCCCCGGCGCGGTCGCCTTCGCGAAGGCGTGCTGGGAAGCCGGCGCAAACCTCGCCTATTTCACCGGGCGCGACCTTCCGAACATGGCGCTTGGGAGCTTCCAGAGCCTCCGCGACCTCGGCTTTCCGATCGGCTGCCCGGGCACCGAGCTTGTCTGCAAGCCCTACTTCGAGATGCCCGACGAAGAATACAAGACGAAGGAAGGCCCGAGCCTCAACCGGCTGGGGCGCGTCGTCGCCGTTTTCGACAATGAGCCGGGCAACTGCAACACGCTCCTCAAGCACTACGAAGGCTGCGACAGCGTCTTCATTGATACCCAGCACTTCCCCGGTGCGCCGGCCCTCGTCCCCGCCGTGCACATCGTCGGCGACTTCCGGCTGAGCTGATGACGGGGCCCGTCCGTTCGCAGACGCCAGCGAAATTGCTGGCAGCGGCGTTGCGAGAGACGGCGGGCCCACAAAGACAGGGGCCCGTCCGTTCGCAGACGCCAGCGAAATTGCTGGCAGCGGCGTTGCGAGAGACGGCGGGCCCACAAAGACAGGGGCCCGTCCGTTCGCCGACGCGAGAGACGGCGGGCCCACAAAGACAGGGGCCCGTCCGTTCGCAGACGCGGGCGGTGGGGGACAGGCGCGCCGGGTGGGTGTGCGGCCTGCTGCTCGGCGCGTTTGGGGCGGCGGCGTGCAAAGAACCGTCGAAAGAGGTCGAAGCGAACCCCTCGGAGAGCCCGCAGGCAAAGGTCGTTCCTGCCCCGCTTACGACGGAATCTGCGCCGGTTTCTGTCGGCAGTGTTCGCCCGCTTGTGGCCGATGCGGGCGAAGTTCCTGCGCTCCGGGCGCGCCCCGATCGCGAGCTCGCCGCCGACACCGGTGGAAAAGATACTGGCGGTTTTGGCGGGACCTGGATCGTCCGCCCGGAGAACGCCTGGTCGGCCCCGCGCAGCGCCGATGTTGCCGCCGTTCCCTTGGAGGCGTTACGTCGTAAACTTGAAACAAAACTGGCCTTTGAGACGACGGCGAGCCGCGCTCGCGTCGCGCTGCAAGGGGGCACCTTTCTGGTCCCCGACGGCGTTGAACTCCGCTTTCGGAACGACGTCCTCGGGGCGATCCTTCTCGCGCCGGGCGGGAGTCGTTACCGGGTACTGCCGCCGGGATCGTTGCGGACGTTTTTCGACGAAGGGCGCTTTGATGTCGTCCCGCTCGCCGTCGCAAAAACGGCCTTTGAGGATTCCGCGGCTGGGGGGGATTCCGCAAAGAAACCGGGCGACGGGCGCCGAAAGAATTCCGCGAACGCGCGGGTTTTGCCCCGCGGCGGTTCCGAGGGGCGCCTGCTCGTCGCCGATTTGCCGCTCCGCCGGCGAACGGTCACCACCGATCGTGGCGCGGTGACCCTTGATGTGGCCAACCTGGAAGGGGCTGGCGAAGGGGGCGTGCTCCTCTGCCGCCTCTTTCTCGACCTCGTCGACGCCTCGCCGGACGTCGCCGCCTGCGGGCTGAACGACCTCCCCGTCCGCGTGGAGCTTCACCTGGCCGGCGAAACGTTCGACGCGCGAAAGCGCGCCCGCGCGGGGGCGAAAGGAATTGTGTTTGAGGCGACCGAACTCGTCCGTCGCCCCGACGCGACACCGGCGAGCACGGTCGCCGGGAGCAAGGAGAGCCGCTCGGAAAATCCGAGTCCTTCTGCGTTCTTGGCGCCGCCGCCCAACGCAACGCTCCTTCGCGAACCTCTGACGAATGGCCCCGGCCGCCTGATGGCGTCGGTGGCCGACCTGGAGGATTTGAAGGGGCATCGCGACCCGGACTCTCCCGGTCTCACGCTCAAGAACAACGAAGGTCGCCCCTTTGTTGCCTGGTTTGAAGGGATCCCGATTGCGAGCGTTTCCCCGGGGGAAAGTCTCGTTGTTCCCGGGCTCGCGCGCGGCCGTTATACGCTTCAGTTTCGCACATTTCTCGGCAACGTCGTGCTGCCGTATTCGGCGGCGCCGGTGCCTGGAGTCGCCTCACCGTCCCCCGTCGAAGGGGACGCGGGCGGTGGCCAGTAGCTTGTAAAGCTTCTGGTTTTTGCGCGTCCGTCAGGACTCGAGAACGCGCGTCACTTCGGCAACAACGGCTGCAATCTGTTCGGTAACCGCTCGTCTCAGTTCCTGTACTTTTGGACCCACAGGGCGGGCGAACCCGGAAGAAGAGGCAGTTCGTCGCGGGCGGTCACCGTTTGAAGGGGGGGAGGCGCTCATAGGAAGCTCTCTTTCTACCTCGGTCCGATGCACCCGCGCTGCCCCCCATTCAGCACAGTTAAGGTGCGGGCTCTTGCGACGGCGCGCTTCTAGAAGTCGTAGTCCTCGGCGTCGAAGCGCACAGAGACTTCTGTCTTCGCCAGCAGCGCTGCGACGGCGCAGGCGATCGCGTCGAAGCGGGTCGAGAAGAGGTAGTACTCGTCGGCTTCGACCTCGGGGAGCGCGGCGAGGCGGGCCTCGATTTCGTCTTTTTCCGAAGGATCCAGCACGAGATGGGCCCCCCAACCGGGGACGTCGTCGGAGGCGAGCGCCTCCTTCGCGATGCCGATCGGGTTCGTTGCAAGATACACGCGTGCGAGGCCGACGCGCCACTCTTCGGGGCCGCCGTCGAGGTGCCAAACGCCGCCCCAGGTGCGCCGGAGCACTTCGCCGAAATAGGCGCCGAGGCTCCGCTCAAGCACGGAAAACGACTCGGGAAGGCGGACGACTTCGTTGCGTGCATCACGCACGTATTGGTCGACGTGGGGCAGCGTATCGCTTGTAAAATCAAGGAGAACGCCGTACTTGCCGTGCACAAATCGCACGGCCGCCGAGGCGAGATCGGCGACTTCGTTCGGCGGCGGGACGTAGGGCTCGTCCATCGCAAGGAGGAGTTCGTCGGCGACCGCTTCGACCGCCTCCTCGCTGTCGTCCCCTTCGATCGGTACGAGGCCCGGCGCGGCGATGTCGTCGGTGGCTTCGTTCGGCTTCTCTTCGCTCGCGTTCATCGCCGCGCCTTTACGCTGACGGCGCTGCGCTGCAAGGGGGCTGCGACTTTCTCGTGCCGGGAGCGCTTGAGATCGCGGCAGAAATGCGGTCGGCGCAAGTTTGGCGTCGACGCCCCTTACATCGCAGGGGATTCCGGTATAGTCCCGATCCCCATGCGGTACGGCATCTTCAGCGACACGCACGCGAATCTCGAGGCCTTGAGCGCCGTTCTGCAGGCCTACCGCAGCGAGAACATCGACACCTATTTCTGCCTAGGCGACACAGTCGGCTACGGCGGATCTCCCAATGAATGCGCGGACATCGTCCGCGAGTTGGCGAAGGTGACGATCCTCGGAAACCACGACGCCGCCGTCTCCGGACGGATGGACTACAGCTACTACTACGAGGCTGCCCGCCAGGCGCTCGACATCCACGCCTCCATGGTCTCCGACGAGAACATGGCGTGGCTGAAGCAGCTCCCCTACCAGCACCTCGTCGAAGAATCGGACGTCCTCCTCTGCCACGGCTCGCCGGTGCGCCTCGAGGAGTTCGAGTACATCTTCCACCCGGACCAGGCCCGGGAATGTCTCCCGATTTACGATAAACTGGGGCACATTACGCTGATCGGCCACTCGCACTTGTGCAAGGTGTTCGTCCTCACGCGGACCGGCGTCGAAGAGATCTCGGCGACCGATTTCCAGCTCGAGCCGGACAAGAAGTACATCGTGTCGGTCGGGTCGGTCGGCCAGCCCCGCGACTTCGACAATCGTGCATCCTACACGATGTACGACAGCGACACGAAGACCTTCTCCTTCCGCCGCATCGAGTACGATATCGAACTTGCTGCAGAAAAGGTCCTTCGCGCCCGCCTCGAGAAGAACTTCGCCCACCGGCTTTACATCGGCGTTTGAAGCGCGTTCTCCCCCTCGTGGAGCGCCTTCACGGCGCAGTGGATACCCTCGCGGCACCGATTGAAGCGGCGCACGCGGGGGTTCTCCGTTGTGGGCGTGGCTGCGCGGGCTGTTGCCTCGATGGGCTCACCGTGTTCGCGATTGAAGCGGCACGCATCGAAGCAAACTATTCAGAATTGCTTCAAAATGGAGTGCCAGGCCCTGAAGGCGGGTGCGCTTTCTTGGACGGCGAGGGGGCCTGCCGCATTTACGACGTGCGCCCCTACGTCTGTCGGACTCAGGGCCTCCCGCTCCGGTGGCTTGAGGACGACCCGGAAGGGATCGTGGAAGTACGCGATATCTGCCCGGAAAACGCCGAGCTGCCTTTGGAGGAGCTCCCCGCGGAGGCCTGCTTCCTCCTCGGGCCGGTCGAAGAGAAGCTCCGCGCGATCGCCGCGCTCGCCCCGGAAGGCGATGTGCGGGTGCCGCTGCGGAGCCTTTTCGTCGCGCGTTAGTTGACGGTACCGCCCGAATTTACACAGGTTCGCGTCTGCACCGAGCACATCAGGCCCCGCGGGTCCTGGCCGCAGTACTTCCGGGCCGAGTTGCAGGCGGCGACGTTGACCGTGCGGCCCGGCTGGGGGGCGATGACCGTCGGCTGCGGGGCCGGCGTTGGGGCGGCGGTCGGCTGGCTCGTGGGGACCGGGAAAGGGAGCGTAAACGGAGGAATTCCGGGGATCGTCGGCTGGGGCGAGACTGCCGGCAGCGACGAAGACGGTACCGGGCGGATGACGCCACCACTGGCGCTCGCGCTCGGGACCGCACTTGCGGCGGTGCTCCCAGTCGGCCTGGGGGCAACGTAGCCGGCCGCCCCCGGGTTGGTCGTCGGCTTGGTGCCGTCGAGTTCGCCCAACGGCGCATGGTCGTGGGTCGGGTCGGCGGTCGGATCGGCGGTTGCCGCGACGGTTGGGGTCGTCGTCGGGAGCGGGGGCGTGGTGCCGCTCGATGTGTCGCGGAGGGCGAAATAGCTGCCGACGCCCATCAGCACGAGTACGGCGGCGATCGCGCCCAGGATCGCCCCGGTGGCGTTGCTGTTGGCTCCGCTCGGAGCGGGCGCGTAGGGCTGCGGTGCTCCGTAGCCGGGCGCGGGGGTATTGTACGGCTGGGGGGCTCCGTAGGGGATCGCTACGCCGGGCGCGGTCCCCGGGCCACCATAGGGGGCCGCCTGGGCCGCTCCCGGGGCGGTGCCCGAGCCGTAGGGATTTGCGACGGCGGCTCCTGGGGCGGTACCGGAGCCGTAGGGGCTCGGTGGCGGGCCGTAGCCGTGGGGCGAAATCGGGACGGCCGTCTGCGGCCCGTAGCCGCCGCTGGGGTAGGGCGTCTGCCCGTAGCCGGGCGGTCCGGAGCCGGGCATCGCCGAGGCGGGGGCGTAGGCCGAAGGCACCGGGAGGGCCGCTTCGGTGCCGACGCGCGCCGCTTCGCGGGCGATCGGCGTCCCGGGTGAGGTCTGCGGGAGCGATGCTCCCCCCTCCAACGCGCGCGCAAACGCTTCCACGTCGGCGTAGCGCTGGTCGGGCGCCTTCGACATCCCACGCTCAATTGCCGTCTGCAGGGCGAGCGGGATCGCCGGCCCGCGTGCGGTCTGCGCAAGCGGGCGGGGCGCCACCGTCAAGTGCTGGGTCGCCCACTCGTAGGGGGAGTCGGCATGAAATGGCAGCTCGCCGGAGACCATTTCGTAGGCCATAATCGCCAACGAATACAAATCACTGCGCGCATCGAGCGGCTTGCCGGTGAACTGCTCGGGGCTCATGTAGGGCGGCGTCCCGAGGACGGTCCCCTGTTGCGTGAGCCGCTTCCCTTCGGCTTCGTCGCCGCCCCGTTTGGCGATGCCGAAATCGAGGACCTTCACGAAATCGCGCTGGCCGGCGCGGTCGGTCAACATGACGTTGTCCGGCTTGAGATCGCGATGGACGATGCCCCCCTTGTGGGCCTCCGCCAGAGATCCGCAAACTTGAAGGAGAATTTTGATGGCGCGCTGGGGGTCGAGGCAGCGCTCCGCCACCAGCACATCGGCGAGGCTCTTCCCCTCGACGAACTCCATCACGATGTACAGAAGGCCGTCCGGCGTCGTCCCGAA
>JAAFHJ010000400.1 GCA_013298325.1 Myxococcales bacterium
GGTGCCACCTCTCGACGGGGACCGGCTTTGGCGCCGCGACCCCCACGGTGGCGATTTCGAACGCGGCCGGGTGGGACGACCCGAAATACAGCAGCTCGCTGCGCATGGGCGACATCGACGGCGACGGGAAAGCCGATGCGTGCGCCCGCGGAAAAGACGGCGTCCGCTGTTGGCTCGGCTCGGGGACCGGCCTCGGGACGGAGGTCGTCGGCCCAAACCTCACCGACGCAAGCGGCTGGGGCGACCCCGCCTACGGAACGACGCTCCGCCTCGCCGATTTCGACGGCGACGGCCGCGACGACCTCTGCGCCCTCGCGGCCAAAGGGGTCGCCTGCTGGCGCTCCCTCGGGACGTCCTTCGGCCCGCAGGTCGATGGGCCGGCATGGTCGACGGCGGCCGGCTACTCTTCCGCAAAATATTACGGGACGTTCCGGACTGGCGACCTCGACGGCGACGGTCGCGACGACGTCTGCCTTCGTGGCCCCGCCGGCATCGAATGTGCGCTCTCCGACGGCGCCGGCTTCCCCAAGAAAGTGAGCGGCCCGGAACTTTCCGATGCGAGCGGCTGGGGGGACGTATCCCTCTGGAGCACGATCCGCATGGCCGACGTCACCGGGGACGGACGGGCCGACCTTTGCGCCCGTTCGAAGCTCGACTACCAGTGTTGGGCGTCGACGGGATTTGGCTTTGATCGCCCCGTCGAAGTCGCGGCATGGAGCGACGCCGCCGGGTGGAACGACCCGTCCAATTACCGGACGATTCGAGCAGTTGACCTCGACGGTGACGGCGCAGCCGAAATCTGCGGGCGTGGCGATGACGGAATCAAATGCTACAAGCCGGGAGGAACAAACCCGATTTCTGGCCCCGCCTGGACTGACGCCGTCGGCTGGAGTCTTCCCGCCTACTACGACACCATCCGTGCGGGAGACGTCGACGGCGACGGGAAAGCCGACCTCTGTGCGCGCGCTGCGGCCGGTTTCCGCTGCATTCCGTCGACGGGGACCGGCTTCGCCGGGGAAATCGCTTCGACCGAATTTTCCGACAAAAGCGGGTGGGACAAGGAGCCCTACTATCCGACGATCCTCTTCGGCGGCCCCGGCAAGGCGCGCCCGCACCCCGGCTCCCGCGATGGCGGCGCCCCTGGGCCGGTCGCCGATGGCGGATCGGTGCAAGATGCAGGGATTGGCGGCGGGGACGACGGGGACGGCTGCGCGTGCCGAACCGGCGCGCCGCGTGGATCGGCATCCGGGGGGGCGATCGTCGCAGCGGTGGCTATCCTGCTCGGCGCCGCACGGCGACGGAGAAATCGCGTTTGAGCCGCGCGCGCTTCGGAGCCCTCGCGGGACTGAGTCTCCTCGGGAGCGCCTGCGGTGGCGCGCCGCGGTCGGTGAATGCGATTCCGGAAGCGGAACCGCCGGCCGCCGAAGCGCCGATCGCGGTGACGGTCAACGTCGGCCCCGCAAAGATCGTCGCCGACGAAACCGAAGCCAGCCGTCGCTGCATCTTCACCGTCGTTGCGAAGAACTTTAAAGCGAATTCAAACACATGTACGGTCACGTCCGGCGTGCTTCCCAACGACGGCGGCCGCCTTCCGGTCGCGCCAAACGTCGCCCCCCGGGTCGGCATCCTGACGGCCCCCTGCGGCACCGTCGAGGGGGAGGTCACCGCCGATTTCGGAACGGCCGACGATGAATCCGGAGCGCGGGCTATCTTCCGCGGGACGGGGACCGCCGATCAATTGAACCTCGAACGCACCATCATCACCCCATTCTTTGGGTGCGACTGGCGCGTTCGGGAGAAGATCTCCGGCTCGGCGCGCGACGGAGCGCTCCGCTACACCTACGCCGAGGAACGGGTAGACACCGGCTGCACAAACTCGTCGGCGTGTACTGCGTCTGCCATCCTCGAACTGGTTGAATAGACAAAGAAAAGCCCCTCATTGAGGGGCTTTTTCGCGAGGCCGCGCGGTGTGAACCGGCGATCACTGCTTGGCGAGGTGGGCTTCGTAGTCGGCGGCGCTGAGGAGGCCGGTCACGTCGGCATCGACTTCGAGGACGATCATCCACGCTTTCCCGTAGCAGTCGTCATTGACGAGTTCGGGAGCGCTGTCCAAAGCACCATTGATGGCGACGATCGTTCCACTGAGCGGCGCGTAGAGATCGCTCAGCGTCTTCACGCTCTCGATGGTGCCGAAGGCTTTGCCTGCTTCGATCTTCTGGCCGACCTTGGCGTCCAAGGAGACGAGCGTGATGTCACCGAGCTGCTCGACGGCAAACGCGGTCACGCCGACGGTGACTTTGTGCCCTTCGACGCGGGCCCACTCGTGGTCTTTCGTGTACTGGAGGTCGGCGGGGACAGTGCTCATTTTTCAGTTTCCTTTCGAACGCTTGTAGAAGGGCGTCTTCACAACAATGGCCGCGATCGCCTTGCCGCGGCAATCGACGAAGAACTCGGTTCCGACTTCGGCAAGGGCCGCCGGCAGGTAGCCGAGACCGATGTTCTTGCTGAGCGTCGGCGCCGGACTTCCGCTCGTGCAGATGCCGACGACATTGCCGTCCTTGTCCTGGAGGGGGTAGCCGTGGCGGGCGATCCCCTTGCCGGTCACTTCAAAGCCGACAAGTCTCCGCGTCAAACCGGCTTCTTTAGCCGCCTTCAACGCTTCTTTCCCGACGAACATCTCTTTTTCAAACTTCACAACCCAGCCGAGGCCGGCTTCGAGGGGGTTGGTCGTCTCGTCGATCTCGTTCCCGTACAGGGAGAGGCGCGCTTCGAGGCGGAGGGTATCTCGGCAGGCGAGACCGCAGGGCTCAATGCCAAATTCGCGGCCGATTTCGAGGAGTTGACGCCAGAGGCTCGGCGCATCGGCGAGGTCGCAGAAGATCTCGACGCCGTCCTCGCCGGTGTAGCCGGTGCGCGCGATGGTCGCCCGGACGTTGCAAAGGATGCCATCGGTGAACGAGAACGGGCGGAGCTGGGAAAGGCTCGGTCCATCGCCGCCGCAGCGAGCAAGGATTTCAAAGGCTTTCGGCCCCTGGAGGGCGAGGAGCGCCGTCTTGTCGGAGACGTCTTCGAAGTCGCAGTGGTTCTCGGCGGCCTTCTTGAAGACGCCGACGATCTTCTCGCGATTCGAGGCATTGCAGACGATCAGAAAGCGATCGCGGGCCGCCTTGTAGACGATGAGGTCGTCGAGAACCTTCCCGTCCTCGTTGCAGCAACAGGTGTAGAGCGCCTGGCCATCCTGGAGGCGGCTGCAGTCGTTCGTCACGAGGTAGTCGACGACCTGGGCGGCATACTCGCCGGAGAGGACGAGCTCCCCCATGTGGCAGACGTCAAAGAGGCCGGCCGCGGTACGGACCGCCTGGTGCTCCTTGACGACGCCTGCATACTGCACCGGCATTTCGTAGCCGGCGAACGGGACGAGCCGCCCCCCGAGCGCTTTGTGTTCGGAGTGGAGCACCGTCTGCTGGAGCGGGGTCTGCGAGGCGTTGGATTCGTCGCTCATGGAGTCGGCGACCTAGCTCATCTCGTGGAATTTTACCCGCGCTAAGTGCGCGGCGGCGCGCATCGGGGCCTCCCCGCGCGGCCATGATTCCAGGTTGCGCAATCCTCAGAATGAATCTCCATTCACTTCCTGACTTGACGCAATGAGCCAACCTCGGAAAGCTTGTGCGTATGAGCACTCCGACGCGCCCGTCCCAGTTCCCAACCGCCACCAACCCGTGGGATCGCGCGGCGGCCGGCTACCTCACCGAGTGGGTACCGCGTTTCGTCCCCTACCATCGGAACCTGATCTCCGAACTCGCGCTCGGGGAGAACCAGAAGGTCCTCGTCGTCGGCGCCGGCCCCGGCTCCGAGGCACTCATTGCGGCTCGTCAGGTCGGCCCTCGTGGGCGCGTGCGGGCGACCGACGCGAGTGAACAGATGGTTGCACTCTGCAGCGATCAGGCGAAGCGGGCCGGCCTCGATGGCGTGATCGAGAGCGCTGCCGGCGACGTCGCCGACACGGTGGGCGGTCCCTGGGACGCGGTCGTCTCCGCCTTCGGCCTCTGGCAAATCGCTGACGACGCTCGCGTCGCCGTCGTGCGCGGTTGGGGCGAAGCGCTCGCGCCGGGCGGGAAGGTCGGCGTGCTGACCTGGGGGCCGACCGACACGACCGGCCCCTTTGAGCTGCTCTCGGCGTCACTCCGCGAAATCGTTCCGAGTTTCCGTCAAACGAACCGCCAGCGCCTCGCCGCGCGCGAACCGATGGAGCAGCTGTTTCGGGACGCGGGCCTCTCGATGGTTCGATTGACCGTCGTCCGCCACCCCCACCATTTCTCGACGGCCGAGCAGTTCGTCGCCTCCCTCCGCGACGCCTGCACGTGGCGCTCCGTCTGGGACGAACTCGGGAACGAAACGCTAAATCGCGTGGCAGCGAGCTTTTACGACAAAGTCGGCGGCCCCGAAGCGCCGCTCAACTTTGATCCGGCAGCGACGCTGGCGATCGCGGCCCGCCCCGGCGAAGAGGTTGTACTTTCCACGCGTACGATCGTCGGGTGAACGCCGGAAACGCGCGACGCACCAAGTAACTGTTGTCGCCTTCGCGTCATTTCTTTAGAGCGAAGGGACCTGCACTCGTGCTCACCGGCTCTCCACCGTTCGCGGTTCCGGACGGGCGAGCACATCTCCAATCGCTGCGCCGCTGGGCGCCGCATTTTGGGGGGCGGTTTCATCGTCCCTCGCTTATCGCGCCCTGCTCGCAGCCGCGCGACAGCCCCCTCTCCCGAGGTCTACGCACCAAATGGCACGCTACCAGTTCACTTCTGAGTCGGTCACCGAAGGGCATCCGGACAAGATTTGCGATCAGGTCTCTGACGCGATCCTCGACGCGATCCTCACCAAGGACAAGCGCGCCCGCGTTGCTTGCGAAACCCTCGCAAAGACTGGCTTTATCGTCGTCGCCGGCGAGATCACGACCACGGCGATGGGC
>JAAFHJ010000401.1 GCA_013298325.1 Myxococcales bacterium
GGCCGCCCGAAGGGGAGCGCGCCGACGGCAGCGGGCGGGAAGGGGAAGGGGGCCTACATCGCCCTCGTCGACCTCCGCGGCGGCGCCCCCGAGGCCGACGCGAAGAACATGCTCGGCATGGGGCCGAAGACGCCGAGCCACTACATTCACTTCCGTTACCGGATGCAGAAGCTCAAGGAAGACGCCGACGTCAAAGGCGTTTTCGTCGAGTTTGGCGGCTTCGGCGGCTTCGCAAAAGCCCAAGAAGTAGGGGAAGATCTCGCCGCATTGAAGGCGAAGGGGATCCCGGTCCACTGCTATTCCAACGACTGGGGCAACGCGAACTACCTCGCCGCCGCCCAGGCCTGTTCGAAGATTGTCGTGTCGCCGGCCGGCGAGGTCTCCACGATCGGGATCGCCGGCCAGGTCGTCTACCTCCATAAGTTCTTGGTCGACACGATCGGCCTCAGCATCGACTTCCTCCAGGTCGGCAAGTTCAAGGGGGCCGAAGAGCCGCTCACCCGCGACGGACCGACGCCGGAAGCGCGCCAGAGCCTCGAAGGCTACCTCTCCGACACGCGAACCCTCTGGCTCGACGCCGTCAGCGCCGGCCGCCCGAAGGTCGCGAAGGACGCCTTCGAGGACGGCCCCTACGCGCCGAACCGCGCGAAAGAGCTCGGTCTTGTCGATGCCGTCGGCTACGCGGACGACACCCTCGACGCCCTCAAGACGGAGACCTCGGCGACGCGCGCGGTGCCGGTCTTCGGCCCCAAGGAGAAGGCGAGCGACGAGGAGGTCGGCGATCTCTTTAAAGTTCTCGCCGGCGGCGAAGGGAAGCGCTCCCCGGTCGTCGTCCTCCGGGCGACCGGTTCGATCGCGATGGCCGGGCAGGGGAACGGCGTCCTCGGCGGCGACGGCGGCATCACCGACAAGGGGCTCGGCGCCGCGATCGCCAAGCTCGACGGCGACGAGGCGGTAAAAGCGGTCGTCCTCCGCATCGACTCGCCGGGCGGAAGCGCGCTCGCGTCCGACTTGCTCTGGCACAAACTGATGAAGTTGCGGAAGAAGAAGCCGCTCATCGTCAGCGTCGGCGGCATGGCGGCGAGCGGCGGCTACTACCTCGCCTCGACCGGCGACACGATCTTCGCCGAGTCGGGGAGCCTCGTCGGTTCCATCGGCGTCGTCGGCGGCAAGATCGGCTTCGGGCCGGCGCTCGAGCGCTGGGGGATCCACTCGGAGACGTTCCCCGCCAAGATCGGCGACGAAAAAGCGAAGATTCGTGCGGCCGCCGAGTCGCCGTTGGTCGCCTGGGACGACGCCACCAAAGAGCGAATTCTCCAATCGATGACGGCGATCTACGACCTCTTCCTTTCCCGTCTGGAAGAGGGGCGCAAGAAGCCGCGATCGGCGATTGAGCCCCACGCCGAAGGGCGCATTTTTAGCGGCCGCGAAGGGAAGAACCGCGGCCTCGTCGACGAGCTCGGCGGCCTCGGAGCGGCCCTCGCGAAGGCCCGTGAAGCGGCGAAATTGCCAGCAGATGCACCGGCAGAGGTCTACGAAGAGGCCCCGAAGCTCCTCGAAGCGCTCGGCGCCGGCGGCGACGAAAACGACGAAACGAAAGACGACGTATCGCTCGCGATTTCGGCCCTCGACGACGCCGCCATCTCGAAGAAGCTCGACGCCCTTCCGGCCCCCTTTGCCGCCCTCGTCCGCGGGACGATGCCGCTCGCCCGGGAGCGGGTCATTCTGACGCTTCCGTTCGCCGTCGAGGTTCGCTGATTTATGCAGGGATCTGACGAATCGTCTCCGCGCGGAACCGACGAAGCAGCCACGTCTACGCGCGGCAACCAAGACGGTGCCGCGTCTACGCGCGGTAGCCAAGACGGTGCCGCGTCTACGCGCGGCAACACCCTCGTTCCCCCCAACGTCGTTCCTGAGCCGGCGAATGGCGCTCGGTACACGCCGGTGCGCCCGGCCGCGGAGGCGGAGGCGCGCCCGCTGCGACGGGGGCGTGGTGGCGAAGCGAAGGTTCATCGGCTGTATGCGCGCGCCTCCCGGGAAGAGCTCCCCGAGCCCGATCGGGCGGCGGCATGGTCGGCGTTAGGTCGCGTATTTTCACGAGAACTGCGAGACCCCCCCTCGGCGATCGACGCGTTCCGGCGCTCGCTCGCGCTCCAGTGGGACGTCGTCGTCGCCGAAGAACTCGCCCTTTTGCTCTCCTCGATTGGCGACGTTGGCGAAGCGGCACGCCTCGCGCGAAGCGGCATCGGCCGCATCGAAAACGACGAAATTCGAGCGACGCTCGCCCTCCGCGCCGGGACCTGGGCGGCCCGGGCCGGCGACCGCGACGATGCGCTCGCCCTCTTTCGCGATCCGTCCCTGCAGCGCGTGTTTCCGGCGGTCAGCCTCGAAGCGGAAGCGGCCGCCCTCGTCGCACTGGCTGCCGAAGGGGAACTCCCCGGCGGCGGTGACGTCGAGCGCTCCTCGCGGGGGTCGACGACGACCGCCGTTGAAGCCTGGCTCCGAGCAGCCCAACTCCGCGAAACGGTTGCGGAACGCGCGAGCGCCGTCGAAGACCTCCGCCGGGCCGTCGAAGCGCTTCCCGATCACGCGGAAGCGGTCGACGCCCTTGTCGCCCGCTACGAACAGGACGGCCAGGCCGGCTGGTGCGACGAAATCCTTCGGCGCGCGGGGGCCTTCGGCCACTCGGCCCGCCACCGGGAATGGCTCCGTCGCCGCGCCGAACGGGCCCTCGCCCGCGGCGATCTCGCCCTCGCGCTCCACACCGTCCTCGAAGCCGAACTCGACGGGACCGACGACGAAGGCCGCGCCGACGTCGCCGACCGGGTGTTTGCCGCTGCCGGTCTTGGGCGCCTCGTCGCGCTCCGACGCGAACGAATTCAAACGCTTGCCACTCAGTGCGCCGTGGCGGCGCTCCTCGAAGATCTCCACCACGAACCGGAGCGCGCGATCTTCGCCCTCGGTCGCGCGCTTCGCCTCGCCCCCGACGCCGACGAGCCCCGCGAGCGCCTCCTCGCCCTCGCCGAGCAACCCCACCTCCGCCGCCGGGCCCTCGGGGAATTCGGCCGCGCCATCGAAGCGCTCGGGCGTGCGCCGGAGCTCGCGGAAACTCTTGCAAACGCTGCTGAAACGCGCGGATTGCCGGTGCTGGCCGCCTGGGCTCGCCTCCGTGGCGCCGGTGGCAACCTCGCCCCCGAGCGCGCGACCGTCGACGCCGCCCGGGCCCGTCTCGTCGACGCCAAGCGGAAGATGCGCTCGGGCGGGGACGGGGAGCGCGCGGAAGGGTTTCGCGAATACTTCGAACTTGCTTCTGAATTCCCCATTCGCGAGCCCGAGTTCGCGGAGGCCCTCGTCGACGGCGCAACGCTTGGCCTACTCACCGGCGACTTCGTCGACCTCGCGCTTGAGACCGCCGAGGTCACCCAGGACCGCGCGCTTCTCGAGGCCCTTGCCACCACGCGTGCGCTTCCGGCCGACCGCATCGCCCTGCTTCGTGCGGAAATCGCGTTCGCCCATCGGGATCCCGACGCGGCCGTCCTCGCGGAAGAGGCCGATCGCCTCCTCGCAAGTCCCGGAAGTGCCGCACTTTTTCATGCGGCGACCTCCTTCGCGCCCCATGCGCCTGACGACCGTGTGCGCCGCGCCCGTGCGCTCTTGCGGAGCGCGGAACAGGCGCTTGTCGACGTCCGCGCGGTCCTTGTCGCGCAGGCCCACGCGCTCGCGGCGACGGTGGGGAGTGCGGGGGAGTTCACCGCCCAGTTGGCCGATCAACTCCTGTTGCGTCCGCCTCCGGCCCAGCTTCCGCGAACGACCGACCTGCTCGACGCCGTCGAACGCGAGCTTTCGTCGCGTGGACCGACCGTCGGAACCTACGACGCCCTCGCCAATGCCCGCGAAATGGCAGGCGATTTTGCCGGGGCGCTTGCGGCGGCCCAGCGCGCGGCAACCCTCCGTCCCGGCGACCTTCTCCGGGCCGCCCGTGTCCTCGACCTTGCGTCGGTGAACGGCGATGCCGAGCGCGTCGCCGACGCCCTCGACTGGCTTGCGACCCAGCCGCTCCTTCAAGAAGCGCTGGCGACCCACGTTGCGACCGCCCTCCTTCGGGTCTCCGACCGGGACGCCCGCGCCGGGGCAACGCTGGGGGCCCGCGTCGTCGGCCTCCTGTCGGCCCGTTCGTTTGCCCTCCGCCAGCAGCTCTTGCAGATCGCCGCCAAAGCCTCCGACGAGGCGCTCGCGATCCTGGTTCTTGAGGCGTGGATCGGCCTGCGCGGTCAGGCGCGCCCGCGAGAAAATACTGAAATTGTTGCCGATCGCGCTGCAAACGGCTTCGCAAAATCGGGCGCCGCCGACGATCACGGCGAGCGCCTCGGCACGCTTTGGCTCGCCCTCGCCGAGCGTCGCTCCCGCCGCGGCGACACGCTGGGGGAGGTCCTCGCCGTCACGCGCGCTCTCGAAGCGGGGGCAAGCTGGCGGGAGGTCGACGATTGGCTCGCCGAGTTCAATCCGGCCGAAGAGGCCAACCTGGATGTCGACGGACGCCTCCTTCTTCTCGGCGCCCGCCTCCATTGCGCGCAAGAAGGCGGCGACGGCCAGCTCCGTTCTTTCCTCCTCCGTCAGCGAGGCTCACTGCTGTGGGACGCCGCCGGCGATCAGGAGGGGGCGATCCGCATCTGGCTGGAGGCGGCCCGCCTCCGTGGCGAACGCGGCTACCGGACCCTCGCCGCCGACCTGATCGCCCATGCCGGCTCCGAGCTCGCGATGTCACGGCTCGAACTTCTCGGCGAAACCGCCGCAGATTCGCGTGAAAAAGCAGCTCTTTACACCGAGAGCGCCCGCGCTGCCGCCATCGCCGGCCTCCGCGACGAAGCCTTCTCCCTCGCCGAACGCGCGAACGCCACCGACCCGAAACTGACGGCCGCCCTCGAAATTGCCGAGATGGTCGCGTCCAGCGGCGACGCGATGAGCGCCC
>JAAFHJ010000402.1:0-1137 GCA_013298325.1 Myxococcales bacterium
CGTAGTTTTGGCCGAGACGCGAGGCATGGGCGGACGAACTCATGCAGGCCGCCTACGGCGCCAGCGAGGGCGGATCAAGAGAAATGCGCGTCGTTATATATTAGCGTATATTTTCAATACGATACACGAGAGCCACATTTTGGAGAAGTCATGACGGTGGCCGTAGGGTCAGAAAATCACGCTCGTCTGAAGACGGATGCGGGGGTCGAGTTGCCCGTCGGCGGCGCGCAGGAGGGCGACATCCCCCTGAATTTTCAGGCGGTGGCCGCTGACGTACACGTTCCCGCCGACGGCGTATTCGCCGGTCGTCGTCTTCGGAGCCATCGCGCGATCGGCTCCAAACGCAGCGACGCGGAGCACCCCCTCGACCTTCGGGGCCACAAACATCCCAACTTGCAGGAGTTGTCCAAACTCGCCGACGACCCCCTCCGGGCGACGGGCGTAACGGACGTGGGTTTCTCCAGTGATGGAGAGGCCCCGCCAGCGGAGCGTCCCCTCCAATACGGCCTGGCGAATGCTCGTCCACGCGACGAGATCATTCGGCTTTGCGGGGTCGAGCGCGAACACCCGCCGCGGGTTGTAGGCGCCGGCTAGCGCGACGGAGACCTTCGGGTGGCGCTCACGCGCGAGGTCCCCTTCGCGAAAATCGACGGTTCCACGGGGATTCCAGGCGAGCCGAAGGGTGCTCTGGAAGGACGTGTCGTCATTCGCGGCGGCGAGGCGAGCGCCGTTCCAGAGGCCGGCGACTGCCTCCCAGCGGTGCTCTTTCGTGGCAACGGAGGCGGCAACTCCGAGATCACGCTGAAGGCCAAAGCGGCTGTTGGTCAGCGAGCGGTCGGGGAGCTGATGGTAGAAGTAACCGGTGATGTGCTCGCGGTTGTAGGGGACGCGGTTTTGACCGACGAGGAGTCCGAAATAGGGGCTCGGATCCCACTGGATGTAGACGTTCCCCGTCGCGAGGCGCCCCTCATCCGAGTGAAATTGGTAGTGAAACTGGGTCTTCCAGCGTGTGTTCACCGCGTGGAGGACGAGGCGCGTCGCCTGGAGGCGGATCCCTCGCTCCACAAGCACCCCGCCGCGCGCTTCCTGCTGGAGGCGGACGGCGGCCATGCCGCTCGGTGCGAAATCCCAATCCCC
>JAAFHJ010000402.1:1147-4944 GCA_013298325.1 Myxococcales bacterium
CAGCAACGAGCGCCCCGGCGAGGAAGGGCGCGCGTCGGCGGAATGCGAGGAAGCGGTCGGCGCGACGGAGTCGACGGCTGGATGGATGGAAGGGCATCTCAAGCCCGTCCACGGAGCATTCCGTTCCAATACAATTCGGGAAGCGCGTACACTTTCATCGCGTACATGCTGTAGCGCTCCACGGTCTGATCAAACGGAAAACTCTCTTGAGGTTTCCCGTCATAGTCGAATTCGGCCAAAATGAGCGATCCGTAGCCGGTAACAAGCGGGCATGAGGCGTACCCATCGTAGCGGGCAATGGGTGAATTTCCTCCGCGAATCGCCAGGAGATTCTCAACGAGGACAGGGGCCTGCTTTCGAATCGCCGCTCCGGTGCGTGACGTCGGGAGACTTGAGTTATCTCCGAGCGAGAACACGTTGGAATAGCGAACGTGTTGCAGCGAGTATTTCTCGACAGAAACCCATCCAGCTGCATCGGAAAGCGGTGAAGATTTCACGATATCTGGCGCGCTCTGTGGCGGAACGAGGTGGAGAAAATCATAGGGAAGAATGACCTCTCTCTTCTCGTCAAGGTGATGAAATACGGCCTCTTTGGACTTCGGTCGAACCGCGACGAGGTCGTGACGAAAGTGGGTCAAGATCTCTTTCCGCTTCACGATCGGCTCCAGGGCCTCCCGGTAGTGCTTGACCCCAAAGATTGCAGCAGCAGCAGAGCCGTAGTGGATCTTGGTCTTTGCGCGAACCCCACGGCGTCGAAGATGATCGTCGGCCAAATACATGATCTTCTGCGGCGCCCCCGCGCACTTGATCGGCGTCGAAGGGAACGTGAACACCAGGTTCCCCTCCTGGATTTCCTGAAGATATTTCCAGGTATTTCCCGCAGTCGCGTAGGTGTAGTTGGAGCAGACTCCCGGGGTGTTTAGGGCAGCTTCTGCCCCCTCGATCTTCCCCCAATCGAGCTGAATTCCGAGGGCGACGACGAGGAAGTCGTAGGTCACTTCGGTTCCATCGGCGATCACTACCGAGTTTGAATCGGGCTTAAACTCCCGGACCGATTCGGAGATCCATGCCACACCTTTCGGGATATATTCCGCTTCCGGTCGGCGCGTCTGTTCCGGCGTAACGACGCCGCCTCCGACCATCGTCCAGAGTGGTTGATAGTAGTGATGCTTGGAAGGCTCGATGATCGCGACATCAAGCGTCGGATCGGCATTCTTGAGACGGGCAGCCACAGAAATCCCGGCAGAACCACCCCCGGCAATTACGATATGGTGGTGGGTCATCGGGAACCTTCTTTCAATTGACGAGGGGTCTCTTCCAGGGCGCGACCAAACGCGCTTGCGAGCGTCACCGCGAAACCGAGCGCCTTCTGGACGTGCGGCGTTCCGGCGGCGCGAATCGCACCAAAGAGACCGATTGCCGGTGCCCCTTCGGACGCCTGTGCAAGCGCTTCGGCGAGCTTGGTCATCGTTGCGAGCGTTCTTGGCTCGAGGAGGCCGGAACGGACGACGCGGAGCAAGGCGCCGTGGTGGGCGAGGACCTCGTCGAGCGCCGTGAGCGCTTGAGGATCGGTGATGGTCGCCGCGAGGCGGCCGACGGCGCGGAGGCGTGCGTCGACGTCGATCCCATCGGCGGCGAGCGTTTTCACGGCGCGATCGAAGGTGTCGGTCGCGACGGCGGCGAGCCCCGGGAGCTCGTTCGCGATGCTTTGCGGCGTAGCGACCGACGCCTCCACACGCGCGAGCGCCGCCTCGATCCGAGCGAGCCGTTGCTCGAGATCTTCGTATTTTCTTTCGTCCATACCGTACCGGCTGCAACGGCGACGCCAGTCAAGCGGGCGGGGTCGTGACGCAGGCGGTCATGCAAATTCTCTCGCGCACGCGATCTGGAAGGGCGCGAAATTGACGCGAGCGCGCCTCCTGTTTCAGAACGGATGAAACATGATTGAAACGCCTAGGGCGTCGGCTCCACCAATTCGCCATCGGCCATCTTCAAGACGCGATGGAAGGCGTTGAGCGTGCGCGTGTCGTGGGTGACGACCAGAACGGCAATTTGCGTGCGTTCTGCGAGCTCCCGGAAAAGATGCATGACTTCACTGCCGCGAACGGCGTCGAGGGCGGCGGTCGGCTCGTCGGCGAGGAGGACGCGCGGCTCGGGAAAGAGCGCCCGGGCGATCGCGACCCGCTGCTGCTGCCCCCCCGAGAGCTCACTCGGCATGCGCCCTCCGAGCGCGTCCATCCCAAGCTGGGCGAGGAGGCGCCCGGCCCGCTCGCGCTCGGCGCTCGTCGGCGCGTGGTCAAGGACGACCGACACGAGGACGTTGTCCAGGACAGAGAGGAAGGGAATCAAATGTGGCTTCTGAAAGACGAAGCCGATATTTTTTCCGCGATTATCCTCGAATCCTTCACACCGTTTCCCGTCACGGATGACCGGCACTCCGCCAATTTCCAGCGTTCCATCGTCGGCATCTTGCAGGAGACCTAACGTCTGGAGAAGCGTCGACTTCCCACTGCCGCTCGGCCCGAGGAGGGCGACACACTCCCCGCCGCGAAGGGAGAGGGAGACGTCGCGAAGTACCTGCGTTCGGAGGTCGGCGACACCATAGTATTTCTCAATATTTTCTGCGTGAAGCAGCTCGTGGGCGTCCTGCATGATGAATCGCCCTTCAGGTGGCGAGGAGCGTCGAGGCTTCGACGCGGAGGGCGCTTCGGTAGGCGAGCGCGGCGGCGAAGGCGGCGAGGAGAAAGGCGGCGACTACAAGTAGAATATAGTCTTCGGTCCCTACGATGACGCGGCGGGGAAATCGTGGAAACGCTACCTGAGATGCGCCCCAGGCGACGATCGCCCCCACAGAGACGAGCGCAGCGGCCTTGAGAAATACGAAGCGAAATAGGGCGAGTTTTCGCGCACCCATCAGCCTAAACAGCGCAATCTCTTTTTGTTGAGACCCCACCATTTGCAGCACAATAAGTGTGAGGATTACCGCGGAGACAATGGCCAATATCGTTCGAAAGAGACCGATCTGCTTGCGGGCTTTTTCGACGGCCCCCTCAAGCATCCACGCCTGTTGTTCCGCATGACGCGCGACGCGAATCGCGGGGCGTTTCCGGAGCGCCGCTTCGACGCGCGGAAGGTCGCTTGAAGACGCCGTGACGACAAACGCGGGGACCGTATCGTTCGCGGTGGACGGCCGTCGGTCGCGGAGGCTTGCGGCGTTCCCGGCCCGGGCGAGCTTGCGAAAATCGGCGTCACCGACGAACAGCAGCGGATCCCCGCTTGGGGCGAGGCGCCCGGCGGCAAGTTGGCGGACGACGACCTCCTCGCTCCCGACCGAAAGCCGCGTCCCCACGGGCAGATTCGCGCTTCGGTCTAGAGTCGCGTCGCCGGCACGAATCCCTGGAAGTTCAGATATTTGTAGCCCAGACGGGGGCGCGTTCGCATCGATCGCGAGAGCGACGACGAGCAGCGGTTGCAGGCGGCCGTCGACGTGGAGCGTGAGGGCGGCGCTCCGTGCAGCATGCACACTCTTGACGCCTGGGACCCCTGCCAGGCGGTCGCCCCACGAGGGGTCGATACGGCTCGGTGCGGCGAAGGGCCCGTGGGTATCGGCCTCGACGACCCAGAGCGCTTCGTCGGGAGCGTGGGGCGCATAGACGGCGGCCTGGGCGACAGCATCTTCGACCATACCGCGGTAAATCCCCCCCATCGCGAGCACGACGGTAAACAGGAGCCCGAGGCCGAGGCCGGTCACCAGAACGCGCGTGCGGTCGGCGAGGATGTCCTTCCCGGAAAGATAA
>JAAFHJ010000403.1 GCA_013298325.1 Myxococcales bacterium
CGCCGACGACAAGACGCCGGCCCGGCTCGCGCTCCTCTCCTACGGCGCCGGCTGCATGCTCCGCCTCGGCGACTTCGCGAAGATCCAGTAATCGTTCACGATTCGCAAAGAAGCCCGCGGCCCACTTCCAAGGCCTGCGGGCTTTCTTTTTCGAACAGGTACGCGTTCAAACAGCCAAAATCAGGCTGCGAGCGCGTTCTCAAAGGCGACAATGGCCGCTTCGATGTCGGCATCGCTCAGCGCGACCGAGAGGAACGCCGCCTCAAACTGGGACGGCGGCCAGTAAATTCCCTGGGCAAGGAGCGATGCGTGCATCACGCCGAAGGCCTTGGTGTCGCTCTTGGCGGCGTCGTTCCACGATTGAATCGGCCCCGGCGCGAAGAACAACGTGATCATGGAGCCGACGCGCTGGACGCAGCCGACGCGGTTGTTCTTCACGAGCGCCCCGCGGATCCCCGCTTCGAGGCGCGCCCCGATCGCCTCAAGACGCGTGTAAAGTGCATCATCGAGGAGGGCGAGCGTGGCGAGCGCGGCGCTGACGGCGACCGGGTTTCCGCTCAACGTCCCCGCCTGGTAGACGGGGCCCAGCGGAGCGACTTTCTCCATGATTTCGCGCTTTCCGCCGTAAGCGGCAAGCGGAAGGCCACCACCGACGATCTTGCCGAGGCAGGTCATGTCGGGGGTCAGGCCGAAGCGCCCCTGGGCGCCAGACGGCGAGAGGCGGCAGCCGGTCATGACTTCGTCGAAGATGGAGACGGCGCCAAACTCTTTGCAGAGTGCAATGATCCCTTCGAGAAATCCCGGCTCCGGCGGGACGCAGCCCATGTTCCCGACGACCGGCTCCACGATCACCGCAGCAATTCCGCGATCGGCGTGGGCCTCAAAGAGGGCGCGGAGGGCCGGAAGATCGTTGTAGGGGGCGGTCAACGTCCCGGCGGCGGTCGCGACCGGGACGCCGGCCGAGTCGGGGACGCCGAGCGTCGCGAGGCCGGAGCCGGCCTTCACGAGGAGGAAGTCGGCGTGGCCGTGGTAACACCCCTCGAACTTCACAATGAGCTCGCGCCCCGTGAAGCCGCGGGCGACGCGCAAGGCAGCCATCGTCGCTTCCGTGCCGCTCGAGACGGCGCGCACCATGTCGATGCTCGGGTAGCGGCGGACGATTTCTTCCGCGAATTCAACCTCAAGCGCCGTCGGCGCGCCGTAGCTCG
The DNA here is from genome assembly GCA_013298325.1 of Myxococcales bacterium. Classification (GTDB taxonomy): domain Bacteria; phylum Myxococcota_A; class Polyangia; order Polyangiales; family Polyangiaceae; genus JAAFHJ01. Next base: position 1,209 of record JAAFHJ010000403.1, read on the forward strand.
TCCCCCGCGACGCCGCGTCGACGATCGCCGCAACGACCTTCGGGTGGGCGTGCCCGAGGATCATCGGCCCCCAGCTCCCGATGAAGTCGATGTACTTTGCATCGTCTGCAGAATACAGGTAGGCCCCTTCCGCGCGGGCGATGAAGACCGGCTTGCCGCCAACGGCGCGGAACGCCCGGACGGGGCTGTTGACGCCGCCGGGGATGACCTTTTCGGCGCGGGCGAAGAGCGAATGGGAGGCGTTCGTCATGGCGCGCTCTTACTACGCCGCTCACGACGCGCGGAAGGACCGTCAGCGGAAGAAGCGGAAGACGACAAAGAGCGCCAGCAGGAGCGCGATCGTGAAGCCGGCGAGGAGAGCGACGATCTTCGAGGTCGCCGACATCGGTGGACGCGTAAGTACTGTTTCTGGTTCTAGATTTCGGCGACCAACCTCACCGGGACGGCGAGGTCTTGGCGGCGCTTCCGTGGCGCGGTTCCGCTCGTCAACGATGGCGCGATGCATGGCAGAGACGCGCTCGGCCCCAGTCCCGTCCCCGTTCGCGATCCGTTCGGCGGCCGCGTCCCGCGCCTCTTTGGGGAGGAACTGACTGAGCGAGGCGTTGCCCCCAAGAAGCATCACCTCGGGGGCCTTCACCGGTCGCCCATCGGGTCGCGAGGGGCGATCGGCGGGCACGCGTGCCGGTCGCGAAACGGACGGGGGCTGCGTCACTTGAAGCCGCGCTGCCGCCTCTGCGCGAGCCGCCTCCGCGCGCGCCGCTTCATCGACGGGGCGAAACGCGGCAAAACGGTCGAGCAAGCGGGGATCGCCGGTCGGACCGCTCCCATGCATCAACGTCTTTGCGCTCACCGGAGCGGACGATTCAAACGGGGAAAGGACCGAACTCGGCGGCGGATCGGTGCGGGCTACAACGATGTTCGGAAGGCCCGCATCGGGCGGGACGTAGGGGGCAGGCGGCGCATGAATGGGCCACGCCGACGGCGGCTCCGTGTCGTGGACCGGGCGGGATGAGGCCGAATTTGCAGGAGATTGAGGGGCCACGCCAAACGGAGAACTTGGCAGCGCCAGAGACTCAGGGGCGGGCACCGAAGGGACGGGGTCGAGAAGTGTGTGGTCCCCCACGGGGACGCCGGTGAGCGCCGCGAGGTGGGGCGGCAACACAAAAGGGGCAGGACCGGAAGGCGCAGGCGCAAAGGGCGAAAGATCGGGGACCGTCAGCGAAAGCAGGTCGGGTACGGAGCCGATCGGGACGGCGGCGAGGGCGCTTGCGCCCCCCTGGGCACGTGAGCGGGTCACCTCTTGAGGCTCAACCGGCGGATAGGCGAGCGTGCCCGGTCCCCGAGGGCCCACCGAAACCGGGGTGTTCCGCGGGAGTCCGAGCGAGGCGGCAGCGAGCGCCGCGTTTTCGAGCCCCTTCTCTTTTGCAGAACGAACGGCCCCCTTCAAGGCGCCCCAAAACAGGCCAAGTTCCTGAAACCGTTGAGAAGGATGGAGAGCAACCGCCTGCGCGAAGACCTGCTCCACTTCATCGGGGGCGAAGAGCCCGAGGGCGCGCGGCGTCGGGCGGCGCGCGGCGTCACAGGTCCGGAGGGCGAAGCCGACGAGCGAGGTTTCGTCGATGACCGGCCGATCGCGGAGCACCTCAAGGACGAGGAGCGCGAACGCATAGACGTCGGTCCAGGGGCCGGTCGGCCCCAGGTTTTCGTCAAATTGTTCCGGGGTCCCGTAGGCGGGAGCGAAGAGCTTGATCGCGCCGATCGTCTGCGCGCGCGGTCCGAGGGCGAGGGCATGATCGGTCATGAGCTTGGCGACGCCAAAATCGATGACCTTCAATTGACGCCCCTGATGGGTCTCTACGAAAAAGAGGTTTCCCGGATTGAGATCGCGATGGGCGACGCCCTGGGTGTGCGCGTACGCGATCGCCTGCGCGGCCGAATCGAGCAGCGAGATGGCGGCATCGAGAGGGATGCCCGAATAGCCACGGCTCCGGCGAATATCCAATTCTGCTGCGAGTGTGCGACCTTCAAGCCACTCAAGAACGGCAAACGGGACGACGGCCCCGACCGTCGGCGCGAGCGCGGTCCCGGCGGCCATACTCCGTGCAATGTGCAAATTCCCCTGCGAGAGCTTGTACTGAATGCGGCTTTCGTCCCGAAAGCGGCGGAGAAATGAATCGACGATCTCCGGAGAAAGTCCTGGTGGCAGCTTGAGAAACTTGATCGCGATCGGCTCGTCGAGACCGAGGTTGTGCCCCCGGTAGACGACGCTAAAGCCCCCTTCGCCGACGAATTGGTCGACGCGGAATTGTCCGTCGAGGACGTGCCCGACGAGGCCGAGCGGGTCGCTGTTCACAGCGCCGGCGGTGCCTTGGGCGGTGCCTCCCCCGGAGGCGTTTCGCTCGGCGGCGTTGCGGGCACGGGTGTTTGCGTGCCCTCCGGCGGGGCGACGCGCGCCTTGCTCCCGCGCCCGGCGGTGTAGCCGCTGATGCGAACCGAAAGGGCCGCCGAGAGTCCATCCGCGTAGGTCGACGGGACGTAATCGACGCGGAGCTCGGGGCCGATGCCAAGCGGGCCAATACGATGCTCCCAGAAGGCGGCGAGGCCGACAAAAGACTGGGTGCCGGCGGCGTCCGGGTACTCGCCGGCCTTCTTCACCTTCGCATAGGTGGAACCTACACCGAACGACCCGGCGAACCCGAGGTCGGCGAGCTTCGGGACGGCGTGGACGAAGGGGAAGAGGTCGACACGGAGTCCGCCGCCGCTCGTGTGCGCATTCCACGAAGGGGACGAATATTCGTGCCGCTGAAAAAAGACCCCAACATTCACGGTATCGGCGAGCGATCCGCCAATTCCGAGGCCCCACGTGTAGCCGGCGAGCAGCGGCGTGGCCGAGCGAAACCCGGCCTGATTCAGGGTCTTTACGTCGGTCGGATAGCCAGCAACATGGCCGAGGGAGAAGCCTCCATTGAGAAAGACATTCACGCCGTCGCGGCGCCGGTCCCCGGTTTCATAATTCCGATAGACGGGGTCTTCCTCCCCGGAAGGGGTCGGAGCGTTGGTCGCCGCCGCCGCCGGGGCCCCTGTCGACTGCTGAGCGAACGCCTCGGAGGCGCCGGTGAGGGCTGCGGCAACGAGGGACAGCGGGGCGAAAATCAAAGCAACGCGGCGATTCACCCCCCCTGATTGCCCGACCCCACGCCGGGTGTAAAGAACCGCGGTCTTCCGCGCCGCACGTGCCGGGGACCGTCCCTGCGAAAACCCCCTAATTGCTCTCAAATTTGCGGGCGTCCCCCACGCTCGCCGGGTCGCCTTCGGCCTCTTCGACGGCGTCGAAGTCGGCGATCCGTGCGCGCGCGAGCGAAGGCGGAGTGGAGGCCCCTGTCGCATTGGGCCCGCCGGCCGTCACGACACCACGGCCAGCTTCAAGCGCGCGCGCGCGGCGCCGACCACGGACAACAGCAACGGCGCCCATCAGCAGTGCAAACGCGGCAGTTCCACCGGCAAAAACGCGTACAAACGTTCGATCCTTGGCGAGTTGAATATTGCCGGTCCCGTCCTGTTTGTAGTCGACCCTCCGCGGAATGTACCAAGCCCACCGACGCGTCGCGCCGGGCTCCAGCGCGCCGCGGTGCTGGGACGTGACAATCGGGGGGAAGGCGACGGCGACGGTCGTCGCGAGACCGGCGGTGATCGCGGCCAAGAGCACAACCGCCCGTATTTCAGAAGAA
>JAAFHJ010000410.1 GCA_013298325.1 Myxococcales bacterium
CGAGGCAAGGCGCGACGGCGCATAGGTTCACCCCCGCGTGCGCGGGGACAGCAACCGCCAAGAGTGCCCGAAGTTCCTCACGTTCGGTTCACCCCCGCGTGCGCGGGGACAGCCGGATCGAGGACGGCCCGAAGGTCGCCACCCACGGTTCACCCCCGCGTGCGCGGGACAGCTACGGGGCGCCTGGTGGGGCGATGTTTTTCGGCGGTTCACCCCCGCGTCCGCGGGGACAGCGCCAGGCACGCCGCAGGCCTCAGCCAGCGGAAGCGGTTCACCCCCGCGTGCGCGGGGACAGCACTCGAACGGAGCGGGCGCAACAGGCACGCCCCGGTTCACCCCCGCGTGCGCGGGGACAGCCCCCAGAGGCACCCCCAGCGAAGCCGAAACCCCGGTTCACCCCCGCGTGCGCGGGGACAGCGGACGCGTCCGGGTAGGCGGCTTCGAAGGCCGCGGTTCACCCCCGCGTGCGCGGGGACAGCGCTTTTTGCGAGAAAACGCTCAGTAGCAGCTTCGGTTCACCCCCGCGTGCGCGGGGACAGCACTCCGAATAGATTCAGAAAAAGAGGGGTTTCCCCCTCGGAAGTGTCGTGGCCTCTACGTGTGTGTCCAGTACTCGCAGAAGCCGCTGATTTTCAAGGAACTCGCGCCGCGACCGTGCGGCTACGTCTTTGCGGGGCGCCGGAGGAGGAGCAGACCGTCGAAGTCGACCACCTCCCGCTTTGCGTCCCCCGCCGTCTCCATCGCGAACCCTTGCTCGTTCGCCGCCGAATAGACCATCGTGCAGGCGCCGAGCCTTCGCCCCGCGCAGACCGACTTCCACAGGATATCGCGAACGCGCCGAGAAACCTTCCCAACAAATACGCAGGGGTGAATCTCCAGGAGCCAGCGACTCAGGCGCCCCCGAAGCGCCGGCGTCACGCGGGTCAGCACGATGATCGTCACGACTCCCCCTCCCCGCCCGGGCCCGTGTAGGCGACGAGGCCAGCGCCGTCGAACCAATCGTCTTCGGCGGGCGCGGGCGCAGCGACCGGTCCTTGCGGCGGGGCGTGGTTCACGCCGCCGGAGACCTCCCCCGACGGGTCCCACAGCCCCACGGGGTGGAGGAGCGCGAGCTCATCTTCGGCGGTCTCCGCCGCGATTCGGTCCTGGTCGTCGTCACGCTGCGCATCGCCATAGCCGGCATCGACGTAACGAACGCGCGACGGCCGAAGGTCAAAAAGCCGTTGTAAGTCTGGGACGATACGCTCAATGAGCTTCGCCTCCCGAAACAGGTCCCGACAGCGACGACGGACGCGCCCATCGAGGCCCTTCCCGTCCCCGGCGGCAACGGCGTCGAAAGCGGCAGGGATCGTGACCGTCGCCTTGTAGAGGTCGGCGACGTCGTACACAAATGCGAGGTTCTTCCCGGTATGAACGAAGCCAAGCGCCGTCGAAAAACCGGTAGAAACGATCGCCGCGTGGCAGAGCCCGTAGAGGCACGCGTGCGCGGTAGAAAGGGCGCGATTGATCGGGTCGGCGCGCTCCCACTCTTCGACCTTGTAACGGCGCCCCGTCCAAGGAACGCCCGTGCGCAACGATTCCCGCGCATAGGTATCCCGTACGCGAACGCCTTCGCGACCACGCAATTGTTGGAGCGTCAGTTGCTCGGGGAGCGGCTCGTCAAAACGCGTCCGGTACATGCGCTCGACGACCGCCTGATGGCGGAGTGGGTCGGCCCAAAAGCGGGCTTGGACAAGCAAATTGGAAGCACTACGCGTCTCACCCAGGCCGGCCGCGTAGAGCCGCACGCCCCGTTCCCCACAGAACAGGAGCGTGCATCCGTTCTCCGCACACGCGACGACGGCCGCGTGGGTCACCGTCGTCCCCGGACCACACAAAAGTACAGCCAACGAGGCGACCGGCAGCGGTACGCGACCACGAACATCCACAAACACGAGCGCATGATCCTCCTGCTCAATGCGGACGTACTCGACGTAGACAAACGTCAGCCCGTCCTCAAAGCGCGGGAGCGCCCGAAGATCTTCAATCGGCATAAATGCCTCCAACGGGGCAGCAGCAACCAGAAACGGGCCACGCGTCCGTCCGCGGAGCGGGAGACGGCGCGGAGTTCGATGCAGAACGTCGCCGAGGATCCCCCTCGGCGACGCGCGCACAACTCCGTGGAGCCGCTAGAGGGGCGCGAGGGACAACAGACCGAAGCCGTAGGCCTTCGCCGGTCCGATCCCGTCGGCGAGGGCCGCGCGGGCCCGCTCGGGGTCGACGACGGAGACCACGCCGTCAAAGACGACCCCTTCGTGCGTGATCTTCGCCGCTTGGCGAGTGCCCCGTTGAAGGCCGTCCTCCCGCTCGCGGAGCCAGGGGAGGCCGTCTTCGTCGGTCTTCAGGGTGAAGCCAGCCTCCGCCAGCTTCCGGGTGATCCACGCCGCCCGGAGCGCCGGGTCGCGCAGGGGAACGCGCTTTCCGTTCCGCTTCGAACCGTCGGGGGCCGACTTCGTGTCGATCCGGCGCGTCGGGTTCGCCCGAAGCCGAAAGCGAAGAATCGCCCCCGGCTGGACGCAGGAAACCAACCCGTCGAGGGGGGCCGTCGACGCCGCCCCCTCCTCCGCGCGAAGAAAGCCCTCGGGGAGCTTGGAAACGTCCGGCTTTTCCCGGGACTGGACGAGCAGATCGAGCTGCTCCCCCCGCCCCGCCTCCATGCGGTGGAGAACGCCAAACTCCTTCCGGGCGCCGACCGCGCCGTCGGGCGCCGCCACCTCCGGGAAGAGCTTGAGGACCCACGCATGCAGCGCTTGGCTGTCGCCGGCCGCGCGGAGGACGTCACGGTGATGCGCGTTGAGGCGCAGACGGGTCAGGTACATGGGACGAGCCCCTCCGTTTTGACAAACGTGCTGGAGACATAGCGGACAAGGTGACGACGGCCGTAGAGCGCGAAGCTCTCCGGTTCGTCCTGGCGCGGCGCCCCCTGAATTGCGTCAGTCTCGAAGACGAGCCGAACCTCGGCAGGCAGCTCCTCCTTTCGACCGCTCTCGCGGGGGACGAGCGGGACAAAGCGTTCGAGGGCCTCGCGGGGCGCCCCGTCGACGATGCCGACGAAAGGGCGCGCGGAGAGAGCACAGCTCCGACGGCCAAGGGAGAGCGGCCAACGGGGGGCGTCGAGCGCGGCGCCAATCCGAGTCAGGAGCTCGCCGTCGTCGCTCCCAAGCCCCACCAGGAAGCTTGCATCTTGCAGGTAGTAGCGCTGGGTAAGCGCCGTCGACCCTGCCTTCCCCTCGCTCGCAACCCCATGAGGTTGCCCGCGAAAGGTCCCGCCACCGACGGTGTGATAGTCGCGGAGGATCGTCCCTTCCCGGTCGACGCGCACGGCGAACGAGAGCTGCCGAAGCGTCGCCAGCTGGGCGTCATCGTCGCGCGCCATCCCGAGCGCGGCGCCGAGGAGCCCGAGCACGCCGCTCTTCGAAGGCTCGCGATCGGTATCGCGAATGCCGAAGCGCCCCTGGGTCCCCCACGATTGGAGGGGCCCTTCGAGCCGCACGAGCAGCGTTTTCAAGCGCGCGACTCCCAGGCGGCGACGATGGCCGAGACCCAGCCATCAAAGCCACCCGGCACCGCACTGGCGCCGTCGATGGCCACTTCGCCGACGCGGAACGCATGAACGCCAGCGCTGCCCCAAAGCTCCAAGCCCGTCTTGAGCTGGGCCTCGAGTTTCGCCGCCGAAGCGGTCACGAGGTCCTGGTCGCCGCTCGCCTTGACCGGCTTGACGAAGGCGTTTGCGAGCGAGAGCGGCGTCCCCTTTTCGCGAACAACCGCAAGCAGGTAGGAGGGACGGTTCTGCGCCGCCATGCTGTTCTGTTTGCCGGTCGGGATCGCGAGCGCCGTCGCGCGGAGGAACGCGTCGATCGTCTCCTTCGTCAGCGCCTTCGCTTCTGCGGCGTCGGCGCCGCCCAGGTTGCGCGTAAGAGCGTCGACGTCGAGGCAGGAGTACCGATAAAAGCATGCCGACTGATAGGCGACCGTCCCCATCATGTCCGAACCGGCGGTGTCGTTCGGCTTGAGGTCGTCGACGGCGGTGTAAAAGTCGAACTCCATCGTCGCCCGATGGGTCGAAATCGCCTGAGCGACCTGGCAAGCGGCGTCAACATTCCAATCGGCAGCGTCGGCGATCATGCGCCCAAAGAGCGCGAGATCGGGCGTCTTCTGCGTGTCCTTGAAAATCTTCTCGAGGCCGACGGTCACCGGCTTCGGAACGGCGCTCTTCGCCTCGTTCTTCTCCTGGGCCTTCGTCTTCTTCTTCCCCGGCTTTTCGTCGCTCGCCTCGGCATCCGCCCCTGCCGGGGCAGGCGCTGCCGCTTTGAGTTCCTCCCAGTGGGTGTGGATAAGCGTCGCGAGATCGGTGATTGCTCGCCGCGGGAGGAAGAGCAAATACTGAGTCTTCCGCTCCTCCTTCACCTTCAGCTTCGCCCCCTGAAGAGCGAATTCAACGAGGTGAGCCGCCTCGCCAGCATCATGCCCGAGCTCCACAAGCTTCGCCGTCGCGTGGTCGACGAGGCGCTTCGTGCGCGCCGCCAAACGGTCTTCCGTCGCCGCCCCAAAGAGCTTCTCGGTTTCGAAGGCTTCGCGGATGGCGCGCTTGAAGCACTGGCTGGAAATCCGCGCGCGACGCACGCCACCGAACTCGCAATCCTTCGGAGCCCCGGTGTCGTCGCGGTTGAGGTTCGAGGGGGCAAAATTCTGAAGGAGGTGCAATTCAATTTTCATAAACAATCTCCGTATCTGGTTCGAGAAAAGATTCAGGCTTCGGTCGTGACAGAGGCATCGGAAGTTTCGGCTCCACGCCCGGCCCAGAAGGCGCGCGCCCAGGCCAAAAAAAAAA
>JAAFHJ010000404.1 GCA_013298325.1 Myxococcales bacterium
AACGGCACGAAGGTCGGCGCCACCGCGGAGCAGGTGGGTTGCGAACGAATGGCGAAGCTTGTGAGGGGAGAGCGGCGCCAAGATTCCGATTCCACGTGCATATCTGGCGAGTAGCTTCCAGAACCCTTGGCGCGTCCACGCCTTTCCGCGCGGGGAGAGGAAGAGGAACGGGAGCCCTCGCGCGGGGGACCCGTCACGCACCTCGCGCCGGTAGCGCTCCACCAGGGCAATGGCGCTATTGGAGACCGGAACCAATCGTCGTTTTCCCCCTTTTCCATAGGGAGAAACAACGCCGCGCGTCGTGTCCAGGTCGGCGATGGTGAGTCCGACAAGCTCGCTCACGCGGAGGCCGGCGGCATACATAAGATGGATCATCGCGGCATGGCAGAGGCCGCGCGGCGTCCCGGTGTCGGGGGCGTCGAGGAGGGCGTCGACCTCCTTCTCGGTGATGACGCGCGGCAGGCGTCGTGGAAGGCGCGGTCGCCCCAGGAGCGTCGTCGGGTCTTCCGTGAGGACTTTTTCGCGAATGAGAAAGCGAAAGAATCCGCGCAAACCAGAGAGTCTACGCGCACTAGAACGCGCGCCAATTCCTGTTTGTTGGTCGGCGGCGAGTAGCGACGCGAGTAGCCCAACGTCGATTTGTGCGGGCTCGACCGAGTCGCTCTTGAGTGTCTCCTCGGCGAAGCTCGCGAGGCGCGACAGATCGCGGCCGTAGGCCTCAAGCGTATTGCTCGCGAGTGCCCGCTCCACCCGAAGGTGGTCAAGGTACGCGTCAATCCATCCAGAAAGATTCAAGATTCCTGATCGTCGCTGTTCCGGCGCGCGTTCTCGACGAGCTCTCGCAGGAAGACCTGATCGGTCGCTTCCATCCCGACGAAGACGTACGACGCATCTTCTCCGTCGTCGCGCACGCGCTCTCCGCACAGGAAGACCCGTCGCGCCTCGCCGGGAATGCCAAGTTCGAGTGGCGTCCATGCGCGCGAATTTTCTACGGGCGTTCCGATGCGCTTCAAACGAATTCCCGTCGTGGAGAGATCGAGAATTTGCCCCAAAAAGGGATGCCCATCTACAAAGGTGTTGCAATAGACGCCAGGGCGGAGCGGCGTCCGTGGCATCCGGCGGCGGTCTTCGGGGCGGGGCAGGGCGCGTTCTGCGAGCATGGGAGCGCCATGGCCGAGCGGGCGGCGTCGGGCCAAGTTTTGTGTGTCCCGCTTTCTGGAATCTTTCCGTGCGCCGTCGCCGGCCGCTTCGCACTCATCGCCGGGAACGTCGTTGACAAATTTTGCGGCCGAGAAGTATCGTCCGCGCCCGTCACGATTGGGTTCGGCCGGTTCGACGGAACGCCGAAAGTCGGCCCGGGCCCAAACTGCGGCACCGCAGGTGTTTCCAAACGTTTCCGTCGCCGACTGTGCCACAAGGCTCTTGGTCCGCGACGGAGCCGTGGGGCGCGTTGACGGCAGTTGCGGGGTCTCCTCGGTGGGGCTTTCGCGACAGCGAGCTGGAAATTGGGCGGTTTTTCGAGCCGCAGGCGAATAACGGGAAAGAGGAGCGAACGAAATGGCGGACGAGAAGAAGCCGAAGATCGACCTGAAGGCACGACTCGGCAAGCCGAGCACCGCGGCAGCACCGGCCGCAGCGCCCACTGCCGGTATTCCGGTCCCTTCGGTTCCCCCGCCGGCCGCTGTTTCCTCCGGTGGCCTTCCGCCGCCGTCGGGCGTTCCGATGCCGGTCCCGGTGCCGAGCCCCTCCGTCGCGCCGCCGCCGAACCTGGATCCGACGAATCCGCTTGCCGCCGCGACCGGCGCTCTTCGCCCCCAGCAGGCGCAGCAGCGGCCTGCGGCACCGGCGACCCCGCCGCCGCCCCAGCGTATCGAAGTCGACGAAGTTGCCGTTCAAGAGGCGGCGAAATCGGCCTTTAAGAAGGCGATGATCGCGGGCGGTATCCTCGCCGTTGCGTTCGGCGCGGTCGGCTTTGTCGCCGGCGGTGCATCGACAAAGGGGGACGGCATCAAGGCTTCGGTCCGCGACGCCGCCGACCTCAAGACCAAGGTGACCAAGTCGAAGACCGACCTCGAAGGTCTCGCGACGAAGTTGGAAGAAGGGGCGAAGTCGCTCGGCGATCGCAAGTTCCCGGCTTCCCTCGCGAAGGACCTTGGCGGCATCAACATCGACTTCGACGGGAGCCAGCTCGCCGGACGACGTTTCGCCGCGTTCAAGCCGACGGCGGTCGCCCAGCTTGTCTCCTACGTCACGGCGGTTCAAGACATCAATGACCGCAAGTCGTCGGTGGTGAGCCTCCTCAATCGCCTTCAGAAGCCGCTGGAAGCGCAGTTCGCCGACACGAGCAAAGGCAAGATCTCCTACGTCGTCGTCTTCACGAAGGACCCGTCGCAGAATCTTACGGCGGTCCTCAGCCCGCTGACGGCGCCGATCGCGATCACCGACCCGGCGAAGGTCGAGCTCCCGAAGGACTTCGCGTTCATCAACCCGCTCACCAAGGGGAACATGGGCGCCCCGGCGACGACGTCAAAAATTGACGAAAAGTCGGCCATTTACGTGCTCCCGAAGTCCGTTGACGCGAACTTCCCGAGTGAGACTGCCGGCAGCGTGGCGCAGCTTCGCGCCCAGCTTGGCAACATCGTCGCCGCCATCCGCGGCGAAAAGGCTCCGGCCGGCGGTGATGCGGTCACGGAGTCCAAGCCCGGCCTTTCCGAAGCGAGCGACAAGCTCGTGAAGGCGCTCGAAGAGATCCACTGAGGGTTTCCTCGTCACGAAAAAGCCCCCCGCGACCGTTTGGTCGGCGGGGGGTTCTTCGTTTGTCGCCGGGCGGGCGGTGGGAATCGCCGAGGGACTACCCGATGACCGGGGGTGGAATCGCGGTTTGTTGGCGGCGCACGATCTCCACGTTGACGACGCGGGTTTCGTCGGCTTCGCGCACGACAAAGTCGTAGCCTCCGAGGGTGACGATCTCGCCGACGTCGGGCACGCGCCCAATCTCGTGGGTCAGCAAACCACCCAGAGATTCAATGTCTTCGGGGAGGGGGAGGCGCGCTCCAAGGTAGCTTTCGAGGTCGCCGAGGGGGATCGTCGCATCGGCGAGAACGCGGTCGGCGTCGAGGCGAACAATCGGTGATTCATCGTCGTACTCATCGTCGATTTCGCCGACGATCTCTTCGATGATATCTTCGAGTGTCACCAGCCCGTCGGTGCCTCCGTACTCGTCCATGACGATGGCCAGGTGCTGGCGCTTCTGGCGCATTTCGCGGAGAACGCTATGGGCCGACTGGGATTTCGCCGCGCGGAGCACCGTGCCCCGAACGAGATCGCCGTCGGCCTTCCGGCGGGGGCGCTCGACGATTCCGTCGATCCCGCGATCGTTGACGCGGGCGAAGAGGTCCTTGACGTAGAGAATGCCGATGACGTTGTCCAAGGAGCCTTCGAAGACCGGGTAGCGCGAGTGGCCGTCGCCGGCGACGAGCTCAAGCACCTCCAGGAGAGGCGTCCCGACCGCCACGGCGGCGACCTTGCGGCGCGGGACCATCACGTCGCGAACGATAACGTCTTTGAACTCAAGGACGTTCCGGAGCATCGTTGCCGGCTCCTCTTCGATCGTCCCGGCCTTTTCCCCTTGAGAAATGGCCCACTCGACGTCGGTCTCGGTGACGAGTGCTTCGTCCCGCAGCCGTGCGCCGACGAGCGATCCGACGAGTGCGAGGGGGGCCGCGAGCGGAATGGCGGCAATTTCGAGCGGGCGGAGGAGGACCAGCGCGATCCGTGCGAAGCGTTCGGGGCGCTTTCGGGCAATGGTTCCGAGCATTTCCGCGAAGAGACCGTAGGTCAACACCGAGGCTGCGACCGGCACGAGGACGTCTGCGTAGAGTCCGGTGAGGCCGCGCGCGGCGGCAACCAAGCTTGCTGTGCTGAACGCGATGCAGACGACGCGAACCACGAGCCAACGGGCGAGAATGCGCTCGCGCTCGTGGGAGAGGCGCACAAAACGGGGATCGCCATCGCCGTCGGCGACCGCCGGCTCCCGGACCGATGCACGGCCCCGTTGCCCATCGCTGGCGGGGGGGCGCACCGACGAGGCACGTGTGTCTCCGCCGTCTCCGTGGGCGAGCTTTTGAAGGCGTCCATCGCCAAGGGCAGCGACCGCAATTTCCGCGGCAAACGCGAAGGCGGCCATCCAGGCGGTGAAAAGAACGAATCCGAACGAGACGGGACTTGGCGGGACCACGAACACTCCTGCAACAGCCGGGCGCGGCGCCACAGTGGGGCGTTTTTCGCCGGTGTCGCCGTCCCCCATCAGCCGGCGCAAGGCACCGACGCACCCGCGCGAGGTCGCAGGTTGTCCCACCGTACCGGTTCAGCGTGGTGCGTCAAGGGTGCTCATCGGAAGAATCGCTCGCGTCGCGCACGAAGAGCGCCCGAAGCTTCCCGCCGAGCGACTTCTGTCGTGCGACGACGCCGAGCAAATGAACCCACGGCGCGAGGTTTGCCGTGATCGGGTTGTGGGGATTCGGTTCGCCGTCAACGCCGTAAACGAGCCCTTCACGAAAGGGGGTGAAGGTGCCAAACAAGCGATCCCACAGGAGAAATACGCCACCGAAGTTGCGGTCGATGGCAAATGCATTTGCTGCATGATGCACGCGATGGAACACCGGCGCGTTCACAAAACGGCCGGGACCAAACGTGAAGGTCGTCCGCGCGTGGAGCAAAAAGAGCAGGAGCGCATGGGTGGTTCCTACGGTGGCATAGGTCGTCGCAGAGACGCCCGCCACCGCAAGCGCGGAATGGAAGAGAAGCGTTGAGAGCGACGCGAAAAGTCCAACGCGAAACGAAACACTCGTGTTGTAGTCGCCCGATTGATGGTGCACGGAGTGGATCGCCCAGAGCAAAGGAACCTGGTGCTCGAGCCGGTGCTGCACG
>JAAFHJ010000405.1 GCA_013298325.1 Myxococcales bacterium
ACCGGGTAGGCGACGCTTGTGGCGCCGGCCCCAACGGTCAACGTGAGTCGCCGTGGCGTGACTGTCTCCGGCCGGCGAGCCGCCGGATCGGAGAGCGCGCCACGAACGCCCCCCTCGGGAAAGGCGACCGTCCAACGTGGAACGACACCGGCTTCCGTGAGGACAAGGTCGGCCCGAGAACGCGCGAGCTTCGCGGCAAGAGTCGGCCCGTCCAAGCCCTTGCTCGCGTCAACCGTCGCCGCGACCCCCTCGATGGCGCCCACGACCCGAAGCCGCGTCCACCAGCCATCGTCGCCGCTCTCATTGACGATTTCTACCGGCGTCTCAAACGCCCCTTGCGGAAGGGGGATGAAGAGTTCATCGTCGCCACGCGCATCGCCGGTCGCGGTGACCTTGCCGGTGAATGCGACGGAGAGTTTGCCCTCCCCACCCACCGCAAGCCACCGTTTTCCTGACGCAATTGCCGGTCCGACGAGCGTGAGCCGAAGTGCAACGCGACGACCTCGCCCCTTTCCGGATGCGCGATGATCAAATCGTCCGCCGGTCGCGATTCGCGTTTGTCCATCAATGGAAGCGACCCCGAAGTGGCCATCTTCCGCGGGCAAAAGTGTGATTCGTTCGCTGCTCGTCGTGCCCGTCGCAGGACCGCCAGGATCGGAAAGGGCCGGTTGACTCCACGCCATAGAAGCGAGGAACAACCAGCCCAGAGGTTTCCGAAGCGATCGCGGGGACGTCGTCATGGCGACGCAGACCTACCGCAATTCGGGGAGAGGTGCCGCGAAGACGTCAGCCCGGGAGCTGCATCGCCTGGGCGAGCGTCAACGGGCCGTCCTTGAAGAGGACTTCGACCTTCTTGGGGTCGATCACGCGGACGACGACGCCGTCGCCAAACTTGTTGTGCTTCACAAGCTCGCGTTCTTCAAAGATTTCCGAAACCTTGTAGGTGCGGAACTCGTGAACGCTACGCCCGGCAATGGCCTTCTCCCAGGCCTGTTGCTGCTCGCGAGCGGTCGCGAATGCGCGCTCCTCGGCAGCTGCTTTCCCGCGCGCCGCCGCCCCACGGGGGGCTTTGGTCCCTGCGGACGCCGTCTTCGCTACCCGCTCCTTCGCGGGTGCCTTCTCACCGGGCGCCCGAGCCCGGAAATTGTGGTGGGAGTTGCACGTGCTGCACTCCACCCGCGCGGGCACGCCCCCTTCCATGGCGATGATGCGGTGATTCAGCATCATCTTGCATTTGGTACACCAGCTGTCGACTTCGCCGCCTGCCGCAAGAGCCTTCGTCATCGTGGCCGCGCAATAGCACACCGCGTCGAGTGCCGTCACCGTTCGTCACGCATCGACGTCACTTCTTCGCGCGTTTCCCGTCGGGCTCCGGCGGTGCATCGTCTTCGAGTTTGCCCGTTCGCACTTTGACGTCCGGCTTCGCGTCGTTGGGCGAGAAGCGAACTGTTGTGTGAATCTCGAATTTTACCGACGTCAGCAGGCTCTTGAGCTCCTGCGCGAGGTTGAGGCGCTCGAGGAACTGGCGCGTTTCGGCGGCGACGACGCGAAAAATCCCCTCCTTCGCGTCATCGACGGACCCGGAGACCACATTTGCGAAATCTTTCGGCAGCTTCCGCTCGTGGAGGAAGTGCTTCAGGTTGTCCGGCGCCTCTTGGGCTTTCTCCACGCCAATTTCCACAGCGCGCTTCACGAGCTCGCCGATGGCGCTGTCGAGACGACGGCGACGGACCTCAGGGGCACTGTCGCTCGGGATCTCGCGCTCGTCGTCTTCGTCACTCATGATGCATTGACACCTACGCGTCGCTGGTGCGACGCGTCAAGTGCTCTTCCAACTCGCGGAATTTCTAGAATTTAGTCGGAAGTACCCAATCCGTCACCGGCCGATTTGAGGCGATTTTCGCGGCGGCGAAGTCACCACCAGGCCCCAAAATGGAAACATGCGTGAAACCTTCGTACACGCGCCCTTGAAGGGCAAGGTCCTGCGAACGCATTGCCTTCATAAGGAGCGGAATATCTTCCGCATTTCCGCCATCGGCCCCTTCCATCAGGAAGACCGGCGCTTGGATGGCGTGAACCCACTGCTCGGGATTTCGCAGCTCCCATTCGCGGCTCGCCCCGGCGCCCGTCGTGGAAAACGGAGCGATTTTGGGGCCATAGTCGCGGACGCGCGCGACGGGGCCAAAGGCGAACGTCGCCACGTGGCGCCGCGATGCCGCCGAAGCGAGCAGGACAAGCGCGCCGCCGGTGCTGTGGCCGGCAAAATAGACCTGTTCGGCGTCCACCCAGGGGAGCGCTGCCCCGTAGGCGGCTGCTGCCAGAAAGTCGTCGACCTCGCCGAAGAGCGCCTCGTAGCGCCCTGGATTTCCACTCTCGCCGCGAAACGTCGGGATCAGTACGGCGATTCCCTGCTTCCGAAAGGTCGCTGTGATGGCGCCGCTTTGGCGATTTGGATTTTGCGGCTCGAGCCGGCCCATTTCGCCGACGTCGATCCCGCCATTGAAGTTGCCGTGGGCCCACACAACGAGGGGATGCTTCTTGGAATCGCCAGGATCTTTGCTGCGATACGCATGCATCGCTCCGAGGCGCCCCGGATACACGGTCGCCTCAAATCCCGTCGCCGGGGTTGGCGCGGGCGGCGCCACCTCTTGGGGACGTCCCCCTCCGGGCCGGTCTTTGGGAGCTCGGGAAGCTCCTCGACGGCAACGGCCGCTTCCTTCCGCGGGCCGCAGGCGGAAAGGAAACGGAACACCACGCCGAAGACCGGTCGAAAGCGCTTGAGATCCACGAGCTACTCCAGGGCGTGAATGCGGTTGTCTCCGCCCGACGAGACGCCGGATCGGAGGACGAATCAGGCGGCGAGAATGCGGCGAATGCCGCGCACGCTCGGGTCAAAAAGGTCTTGCGATTCCGAGGCTTTGTTGGCGCTTCGGACGGCTAGAATTAGCGCTTGCCCTTCAAACTCAAACGAGGAGACTGAGATATCGGCAAAGCGCTCTTCCGTCGTCGTCCCGTGGGCGAGGAGGGGGGCGTACGCGGCGAGTTCTTCGCAGACCGGCCACGCGCCAGCACCGGCGACGACAACCCCCTGCATATCGGCGAGGACGACCGCCGTCGCGGAGGCCTTCCTGCGCGTCTCCGCGAGGTGGTGGTGGAGGGCGATCAGCGGATCGTTCGAGCGGCGTTTGCGGCGGTCATCTGCGGCGGACGGGGGGGCGGAGAGGTTCACAGGCGGAACTTTGACCGGTCAAGACGCGAACGAGCAACTTTGTGGGGATCTATCCCACCTGATCGTTTGATCGGTGTCGCGGCCCAGGGCGCGGGAAGTGAGGCGCGGCGCATTTCCCCGTCGAGGAGCGCCCGCTCTGGGAGTAACAAACGCGCCGATGAGCCTCTCCCTCTATGCGGCGCGACGCCGCGCGTTCGCCGAAGCGATGGCTGCGAAAGGGCGCGCGGTTGCGGTCCTCTTCGCAGCGCGAACCTTCCTTCGGAACAACGACGTCGAACACGACTATCGCCAAGATTCCGATTTCTTTTGGCTAACCGGCCTCGACGAGCCCGACTCGGTGCTCGTGCTTCGCACCGGTACCGAGGAGACCGCTGCATCCTACACGCTGTTTGTCCGCCCGCGCGACAAAGAGCGCGAAATCTGGGACGGCCCTCGGACCGGCGTGGAAGGGGCCGTAGGTACCCATGGGGCCGACGCCGCCTACGAAATTGGGCGATTTGCCGAGGAACTTCCGAAGCTTCTCGAAGACCGTGATCGCCTCCACTACCGCCTCGGAAAAGACCGCGCCGCCGATGACCGCGTCCTCGGCACACTCGATCGGATGCGCGGCCGCGGGCGCGCGACGACGACGACCCCGAGTGAGATCGTCGATCCGAGCGTGATCCTTCACGAACTCCGCCTCCGAAAGAGCGCTGAAGAGATCGCGCTGATGCGCCGCGCCGCGGAAATTACCGCCGAGGGGCATGCGACGCTTATGGCGACCGGCCGCCCCGGCGTGGCTGAGTACGAACTGGACGCCACGCTCCTTTCGACGTTCCGCCGGCACGGGAGCGAGCGCGTGGCCTACGCGAGCATCGTCGGCTCGGGGCCGAATGCATGTATTCTGCACTACCGCGCCGGCAATCGCCGCATCGGAGCTGGCGAGCTGGTCCTCGTCGATGCCGGTTCCGAATACGGGTACTATGCAAGCGATGTGACGCGGACGTTCCCCGCCGACGGGACCTTCTCGGAGCCCCAGCGGGAGCTGTACCAGCTCGTCCTGGACGCCCAGGAGGCGGCTCTCGCAGCGACGAAGCCGGGGGCGACGATCGACGGAATTCACAAAGAAACCGTTCGAGTGCTGACGGAAGGGCTCGTCCGCCTCGGCCTGGTCGAAGGGCCCGTCGACGACGCAATCGTCGAGGAGCGCTACAAGGCCTATTACATGCATCGTACAAGCCATTGGCTCGGCATGGACGTGCACGACGTCGGCCTCTACTACGTCGACGGCCACGCTCGCCCCCTCGAGCCGGGCATGGTGATCACCATCGAGCCGGGGCTTTATGTGTCGCCGGAGGATCGGAAATGCGCGGGCCGCTATGCCGGCATCGGCATCCGAATTGAAGACGATATTCTCGTGACCGAGGGCGGCTACGACAACTTGACGAAGGCGATTCCGAAGACGGTCGCCGAGGTCGAGGCGGCCTGCGCGAAATAGGGGTAGTGCCGCAGCTCAATGCTCGGGAATCGGAAGTTTCGGCACCGATTCCCGAGTTGCGAAGCGGCGGGCCCGGCGTCGCAGACGGAGTGTCGCCCAGACGTAACCGATTGAAAAACTGAGAATTGCGAGCGGGCCGCCGACCGGGATCCAGCCAAGTAGCGCGTCCCCCAAGAGGGCGCGTGGATTGTCGAGAATGTGCGCGCGGTCGATGGTGGCG
>JAAFHJ010000406.1 GCA_013298325.1 Myxococcales bacterium
GATTCTGCACCACCGCTCCGCGGGATTGGGCACTGCCCAGGAGCCTCCAACGCGGCCATCTTCGCCGCATCAGGGACGGCCAAGGAGTCCCACCACCGAAGACAGGAGAAATGGATCATGGGAAAACTTGCAGGCAAGGTCGCAGTCATCACCGGGGGCAACAGCGGCATCGGACTGGCCACCGCCCGGCGCTTCGTCGAAGAGGGCGCGCAGGTGGTCATCACCGGCAGGCGGGAGAAGGAGCTCGCCGAGGCCGCAACGCTGATCGGCCGCAATGTCACGACGGTCCCGGGCGACATCTCGCGGATGGGGGACCTCGACCGGCTCTATGACGTCGTGAAAACGAAGTACGGTCACATCGACGTGCTCTTCGCCAATGCCGGCTGGGGCGAGGTCGCCCCCGTGGAGACGGCCACCGAGGCACATTTCGACGCCACCTTCGATCTGAACGCCAAGGGGACCTTCTTTACCGTGCAAAAGGCGCTGCCCCTGGTTCGCAAGGGTGGCTCAATCATCCTGAATGCCTCGGTCGCCCATCTCCGGGGCGATGCGGCTTTCAGCGCCTATGCGGCCAGCAAGGCGGCAGTGCGAGCCTTCGCGCGCGGCTGGACGACCGACCTGGCGCCGCGAGGAATCCGGGTGAACGTGATCAGCCCCGGACCGATCGAGACTCCAGCGCTGGAGAAGGTGGGCCTGAGCCCCGAACAGGTCGCACAGGCAGCCGCCCACTTCGCGGCGCAGGTGCCGATGGGCCGCCGCGGCCGCCCCGAAGAGGTCGCCGCGGCCGTGGTGTTCTTCGCGTCGGACGAAAGCTCGTTTGTGACCGGCGTCGATCTCGCCGTCGATGGCGGCATGGCGCAGGTCTGACCGATTGGGTCCCGTCGCGGGGCCACGCAGCAAGTCGTGAGACTCGCCGGGCGGGGACAAACGCGTTCCCCGATCCGGCGTCTCGGCGCGCGATCGCGTGACGAAGAAGCAGCGCCCGAAGCAGGGAGCCGAGGTCGCGCCCCATGCGCGAGCGCTTTTTGGCAAGCCCTTGAAATAACTCACCCGGTCATGGTGACCGGCCCACGAAATGGAGTGACCGGCCCACGAAATGGAGTGACCGGCCCACGAAATGGAGTGACCGGCCCCCAAAATGGAGTGACCGGCCCACGAAATGGAGTGACCGGCCCCCAAAATGGAGTGACCGGCCTCGCTCTCATCCTCCTCGGCGCCTGCGCGCCGAAGGTCCGCGAGGCGCCCCAACGGTTCGGCGCGTGTCAGGAGCAACGCACGGCCCCGCGCCGCCTCGCGTAGCTATCCGAATAGGCGAGATACCCCCACGAGCCGAATGACACCGTGCCGGCCCCTCGCGGCGACATCGGCGAGGACATGCCCTGTTCTGTCCCGGCGTCCGAATCGACCGAGAGGTGCGGGCCGTCCGCCGGCAGCGCGTCCACGATGGCGTCACGCGCGACGGTGGACAGGTCGCAGCGCCGCAGGTCGAGAAAGCGAACCGGCGGCTTGGCGAAGGCCTGGGCGAGGGCCTTTCCGCCCTCGTCGCCGATCGGGTTGCCGTTTACGTCCAACACCTCGAGCTTTCGCAGATGAGGCGAAGCGGCGAGGGCGATCGCGCCCGGCGCGTCGATCTCGTTTTGGGCGAGCGAGAGACACCGCAGGTTGGAGAGCCAGGGTGAAGCCGCGATCGCCTCGGCGCCGGCCTCTCCGATCTCGCCGTGCTCGATCACCAACGTCTCGAGCGTGGAAGCAAAAGGCCAAGCCGCGATGACCGCCGTGACGTCGTCGAGGACGCCAGACTGACGGATGACGAGCCGCTCGAGCTTTCGGAGCGAGGGACAGGCGAGCAGCGCGGCGAGCCCGTCCGCCGCGTCGATTTGCATGAAAACGAGCTCCAAGGAAACGAGGGAAGAGAGATACGGCGAGCGACCGAGCGCGGCGAGAGCGGCGCTGTCGTCGTCGCCACGCGGGTCGTTCGCGCCGCTCCAGAGCTGCAACGTGTCGAAGCCAGCGAGAGGTGGCCAGGCCTGCAGGGCGTCTAGCCCGGCGACAGAGAGATGGTCGCGGAGGAACAAGCGCCGAAAGTCGCCGAAGCTCTTCGTGGCGCAGAGCGCCGGCACATAGCTCACCCCCCGCGTGCTCTCTCCTTCATCCAAATAGAGCGAGCACAAGCCAGGCAGCCCAGGCCATCCGGCCAACGTGCGGACCGTCTCGCTGGTCAGGCGATCGGGCCCGAGCGCGAGGCTCGTCAAGCATCGCAAGTGAGGCGAAGCGAGCAGCACGCGCACGTCCTCGTCGACCAAATCACTGTCCTGGAGGCTCAGGTCTTCCACCGTGGCGAGACCGGGCCACGCAGCCAGCCTTTCGATAGAATCGGTGCGAAGCGCGTTGAAAGCGAGCTGGAGCGAGCGCAGCTGCGGCGGATGCGGGGCGGAGGCGAGCGCCTGGACGATGGCCGCCCCGTCGACGGCGGCGTCGAGGCGGAGCACGCGCAAACGCCGGAACCACGGCGCTCTCGCGAGGAGGGCGAAGTCGACGCCGTCGAAGGGCAGGCTAGCGCAATGAAGCTCTTCGAGCCGGGCGAACGCCGTGCTCTCCCCGAGCACGCGCGCGCCGTCGGCGTCGAACGAGACCTCGAGCACGCGCAAGCCCCCCAGGTAGGGAGAGCCCGCGAGCGCTTCGGCCTCGGTCGCCGAGAGAAAGCGGAGGTCCAGCTCCTCGAGCCGCGCCGCCTCCGGGCAGCCCGCGAGCGCGGCGATGACAGGCTCGTCGTGCGCGCTCAGATCGAGCGCGCGGGGCGAAAGCGAACGCAGCACCGCCGGCCCCACCTGGAGAAAGCGTTGCCCGGTGAGGGTGAGCCTCTCGGGCGCACCCCGGAACCAAGTGAGCCCGTCCTCGCCCGCGAGCCCAGCTTCGGCGAGCCAACGTGCTTTGTGCCGCACGAGCAGTCGCAGCTCCTCGCACGCCAGATCGTACGTCTCGGCCGACGCCTCCGGTCCACGCAGCGCGAGATCGAGCTGCACGGTCATGAACCGTCCACGGGGATCCCCCGCGGCCGTGAGGGCGGCAGCCCGCGCCCGTCTCTCGGCCTCGTCGGCGTAGGCGGGCGGCACGAACGGCTTGGGGCGGGAGAGCTTCATCGGGGGGCCCAGTGTAGTGGTCGACGGGCACGGGAGCGCGGGCGATCGGGGGACGGTCGTCGCGAGACCGGCGGTGATCGCGACCAAGAGCACAAACGCCCGTATTTCAGAAGAAAACCCTTCCGAAAGAGGTGCGCCGCGAGCGCCAACGGCGCAGTTCCAACGGGCAGTCCGAGGAGGCATCCAGAACGGCAAGGCCGGCACCTTCTTCAGCCCCTGGTGGCGGCGCCCGACCGACCGTGGGCATGCCAGGCGGCCCGTCCGTGACCGACTATTTCGCGACCACGATGCCGTCGCGGGCGAGCTCTTCGGCGGTTGCGCGTCGGGGCTGGGTGCCGGCGGGGGGAGTGAACCGGTCGGTCGCGGCGCCGTCGCGCACAGAGACGACGGTGAACATGCCGCCCATGTCGATGCGGCCGAAGGGGCCCGGCCCGCCGCCCATGGAAATGCTGTTCTTCGGGAGCGCCATCCCGGCCATTCCGGCCATCCCGGTCTGGCCCATCGTCATCGCGTCGGGCGCGAGTTTCCCCAGCTTTTCGTCGAGGGCGCGCGTATCGGCACCGATGAAGTTTCCGCTCTCGTGGCCCATTTGCGTCATCGCGTGGTGGGTCATGTGGCAGTGGAGCGCCCAGTCGCCGGGCTCGGTCGCGGTGAAGACGATGTCGCGGGTCGCGCCGACGGCGAGGAGCACCGTCGTTTCGGGGAACCGCGCGCTTCGCGGGATCGCGCCGCCGTCGGTGCCGGTGACCTCAAACGGGGGGCCGTGGAGGTGGATCGAGTGGTGGTCCATCGGGCCGAGGTTCCCGAGGCGGATCCGCACGCGCTCGCCGGTCCGGACGCGGAGCGGCTCGGTGGCCGGGTAGGATTTTCCGTTGAACGTCAGCACGTTGAAGTCGTTCATCGCGAGCGGATCGGGCCGGCGCGCCCCGGCGACCATCTTCCATTCGTGGCTCATCAAGACGAAATCGCGGTCGACGTGCTCGGGGTCGGGCCCCTTCGGGAGGACGACCAACATGCCGACGAGGCCGAGCGCCATCTGCGTCATTTCGTCGAAATGGGAGTGATACATGTACGTGCCCGGTCGGCGGGGACGGAAGGTGTACGTCCAGGTTTCGCCCGGCGGAATCGGCGCTTGGTTCAGCCCGGAGACGCCGTCCATCCCGTTGGGGACGACGAGGCCGTGCCAGTGAATCGTCGTCGGCTCCGGCAGCCGGTTGGTCACGTAGAGGCGGACGAGTTCCCCTTCGGGGAGCGCGAGGACCGGGCCCGGCGTGCGCCCGTTGTAGCCCCAGCACCGTGCCTCCAGGCCGGGGGCGAAGGTGTGGGTGAACTCCTCCACAACGAGGTGGCCGACGTGGACAGTCCCCGACGCGGTCTGTTGGCGGGTGAGCGGCAAGATCGCCCCGTTTGGGACCTCAAGGGCGGGCGCTGCACCCCTTCGCGCGGGCGTTGCGGCGGCGGCGGTTGAAATTTGGCCTACGCCGGCACCGGTGAGGGCGAGGCCGGCTCCGAGAAACTGACGGCGATCGATGGGGTTCAATGGGTCGGTTCTCCGGGGACTTCAAAGGCAGTTCTTGGGCTCATCGGCGCTTGGGGAAGCGGGGCGTCTCCGCCATTTCCGAGGAGCAGCGCGCGGGCGTGGGCGATCTTCTGCTGCTCGATGGCGTCGACGGCGGCGCTCTCGGCTTCCGCGAGCCGGCGGCGGGCGTCGAGGACGTCAAACACGCTCGCGTGCATGGCATTCATCATCAGAATCGTCTCGGCGAGCACGTTG
>JAAFHJ010000416.1 GCA_013298325.1 Myxococcales bacterium
TTTTACGCCGGAAGGCCGCGTAGTAGACGGGCCGGTCCTTGAGTGCGCAGACGTCGCCATCTGGCTCCGCGTGACGTTTTCCGCCTGGTATCACTTGCCCTTCTTCATGACCGGCTACGCGAAGGGGCAGCCTATTTACTTCGGTCACTTCGGCGTCATCGACAAAGCGGGGAACCCGGTCTCTGGCTACCCGCTCTTTAAGACGGTCTACAAGGACACCGAGAAGACCTGGAAGGCGGGCGACGCCTGGCCGAGCGACAGCGTCCTCGCGAAGAAGCACGTTGGGAGCGATGACGACGCGAGCGGCATTCTTGTGGACGGCAAGCCGCTCCCGGCTGGCGCTGGGGCAGGCGCCTACTTTGATCAGACCTTCCTGAACAAACGCGCCGGCCACCTCCTTGTCCTTCTCGACGCAAACTTTGGGTCGGCCCACCTCGCCGACGGAACCGCCACCTACCACGCAAAGGCGCCGTCGCTCCATGCGGGGGACGTCCTCGTGGAGCGCTGGCAAAAGACCGGAATTGGTCACGTTTTGCCGGTCATGAGCGTCGCCCACCCGACGCCGGAGACGCTCCGCGCGACGCTCGCATCCGGCTCCATGCCCCGTCGCCAGCCGAACTGGGACACCGCCTCGGGGAGCGCGTACTATTTCGGCACCGAGGCGACCGGCGGGACCGGCACCGCCTACGACGGCAACCCCTACTCAAAGCTCGGCGGCGGTCTCAAGCGCTGGCGGGAACCGGTCGTCTCCGGCGGCCGCTGGTTCGCAAACGTCCCGGTGGAAGATCGCGGGAACTGGATTCCCGACGACGCCTACACCGCGATCGCGGAACGCCCGGAACTGTTCAAGAAAATGATGAAGGAGCAGGATCCCGAGGTCGCCAAGCAGACGGCGCTCCGCCTCCTCAACGACGCGCGCACGACGCTGAAGGACAAGCCTGCCTCGTGCTCGACGCGCACGAAGCGGGAAGACGCCTTCAAGGAACTCTACGACGTCATGGGTTCCGAGTTCGGGAAGACCAAGGCCCAAGTCGACAGCGAGTTCCGAACCCTCGAGGACTTCGTCTACCCGGAGCTCTCCTACTCGGCGTCGAAGACCTGCTGCTGGAACACGACGACGCCGGCGATGGCGGAAATCGTCATGGATTACGCGAAGAAGGAGCAGGATGCGGCAAAGGCGAAGAACCTCTGTGTGCAACCGACCGCCTTCATGAGCCAGAAAGACGGCTACGCCCGCTGGAAGACCCATGCGGCGACCCTCGGTCGCGCCGCCGACTGGCGTGAGTGGAGCGAGGATGAACCGTGCGCCCAGCGCGCCGTCGCCGAAGACGTTCCGACCGCCGCCGGCAAGCTCGCCTACTGCCCGGCCCCCGCCGCCGCCCCCTGAACGAAACGCCAGAAAGAAGGGCCGGGAGATCGAAAGATCCTCCCGGCTTTTTTGCGTCGATAGACCGATTGATTCTCCAGGCATTCTCTGGTCTCTTCGCGCCAGAAATTGTGAGCCCCAACGCCGATCCCCCCCCTGCAGCTGCTCGTCCGCCCGGAACCGCCAACGGCGGTGAGGAAACGGCGAGCACGCATGCGGCACCAACGTCGCGCGCCATCTTTTTGACGGTTCTCGTCGCCGCGCTCGGCTACTTCGTCGACATCTACGATCTGATCCTTTTCAGCATCGTCCGCGTCCCGAGCCTAAAGTCGCTCGGCCTCAGCGGCGACGAACTCACAAACGTGGGAGTTCGCCTCATCAATTGGCAAATGGGCGGGATGCTCGTCGGCGGTGTCCTCTGGGGCGTGCTCGGCGACAAGCGGGGGCGCCTGACGGTCCTCTTCGGCTCGATCCTCACGTATTCCCTTGCGAATATTGCAAACGGCTTTGCGCAGACGGTGCCCCAATACGAGGTGCTCCGCTTCGTTGCCGGCGTCGGCCTTGCTGGAGAACTCGGCGCCGGAATTACCCTCGTCGGCGAGGTGATGCCGAAGGCTTCGCGGGGCTACGGCACCACGCTTGTCGCAGGCGTCGGCATTCTTGGCGCCGTCGTCGCTGCGCTCGTCGGAGACGCCTTTGCCTGGCGGACCGCCTACTTCATCGGCGGCGGCCTCGGGCTCTCCCTCCTCCTCGTCCGCGTCGGTTTGCGGGAAAGCGGCATGTTTCACCGCGCGAAAGAGAGCGGCGTCAAACATGGAGATTTCCTCGCGCTCTTCAGAAGTGCCGGTCGCCTCAAACGCTACTTTGCCGTGATTCTCGTCGGGATCCCCGTCTGGTACGCCGTCGGAATTCTCGTGACGTTCTCGCCGGAAATCGCCAAGGCGCTCCACATCGCGGAGGCGCCGAAGCCGTCACGGGCGGTCATGCTGATGTACGCCGGCCTGGCGCTTGGCGATTTCGGCAGCGGGCTTTTGAGCCAGCTCTTGAAGAGCCGCCGGAAGGTGATCGGCGGCTTCCTCGCGGCAACGAGCCTCTGCGTCATCGCCTACTTCACCGTCGGGGCATCGTCGCTGACGAGCTTCTATGCCTGCATTTTTGCTCTCGGAATTGCGTCCGGCTACTGGGCAGTCTTTGTGACGGTCGCCTCCGAACAGTTCGGGACGAACCTCCGCGCCACCGTCGCGACGACCGCCCCCAACTTCGTCCGTGGAACGCTCGTCCTCGCGACGCTCGCCTTCCAGACCCTCACCGCCCGATACAACGCGGTCACCGCAGCGATCGCCGTCGGCGTCGTCGAAATGCTGCTCGCCGCGATTGCCCTCGGGTTTCTCGACGAAACCTACGCGAAGGATCTCGATTTCACCGAAGAGTGAGCCGCCTTCAATCGGCGGCGGTGCTCGCCGTCACGATGTCGCCGCCGGCCCGGTAGCGCCGGTAATACTTGAGGACTCTGACGACGTAGTCCTTCGTCTGCTGGTAGGGGGGAATCCCTCCGTGGCGGACGACAGCGTCTTCGCCGGCATTGTAAGCGGCGACGGTCAATTCGAGATCCCCGTTAAATGTGTTTGCCAGGATCCGGAGGAGGCGCACGCCGCCGAAGATGTTGTCGCGGGGGTCATGCATGTCCTTGACCTGCATTTGATCGGCGGTCGTAGGCATGAGCTGCATAAGGCCGCGCGCCCCGGAGACGCTTACCGCTTTGGGGTCGTAGTCACTTTCGACTTTGATCACCGCGCGCACGAGCTCGACGGGGATTTGATAAAGCGTCGCTGCGTCTTTGATGTACGTGTCGTAGCGCGTGTAACGCGCCGGATCTTTGTCGGAAGGGGCGACGCGCGGACCGCCGGTTGCCGGGGCGTCTTTCGTCTTTACGACTGCCTTCGCACCGGCCGTCGACCCGGCCCCCTTCGTGTTTGAGAAGTGGACGACACCGTCCTTGTCGGTCCACGAATAGATGTCGGCCCCGGCCGGCGCCGCAAGAAGGAGCGACGCAGCCGCGATCAGGGGGGGCAAAGTTCGGACGGGGCGACGCACAGCCCTCCGAGGATACGGGAGCCGCCGCGCTAAGGCCAGAAGTTGGTGGGGAGCGCGTGGCGATGGGCGAGGGAGAGGCCGTCCATGAGCGCCGCGACGGTGACGTGAACGAGGAACCCCTGGTAAATACTCTTGGTTTTCGCGCTCAGGCTCCCGAGAGCGATCCCGGCGACGATAGCGCCGACCGCTTCCAGGTAGGGCTTGCCGAAATGAATCATGCAATAGGGGACCGCCATGCAGAAGATGGCGCCCGACCCCATCGACTTCTTCAATGCCGATAGCCAGAATCCGCGGAAGAAGAGCTCCAGCGCAAAGAACTGGGCAAAGTACATCCCTTCCCAGAGAAGCAGATCAAGCCAGCTCCGCGAGGCGTGCTTGTAAAAGGGGTAGTAGCTCCCGAAATCGGGCGACGAAGAGACGACAAACATCGCCGGGAGTACGACCGCCAGAAAGAGACCGTAAATCCACGCATGGGTGAAAAAGCCGCGAACGCGGAGCCCCATGTCGAGGAGGGAATCTTTCGGAAATACGCATTTCCACACAGCAAAAGGCAGCAAATAACCGCCGACGCGGGTGCCCGCCCACCAGACGAAGCCCCAGAGCTCATCAAACTTTCGCAGATAGAGCGGGTCGTCGTCGATGCTCGTCGCGTGTTTGTTCGCCCAGGCCGTGAGCTTCGGGCGGACCGCCTCTTCGAACCAACCGCGACCGCCGTAATATTCCTGCATCGCGAAGACGAGCGCGCAGATCACGAGCGCCACGAGGGGGCGCAAGTCTTGGCCACCGCTCGCCAGAATCTTCCCGCGCTCCTCTTGAGATTCCAGATCGAGCTGCCGCCAATCTTTGCGAAAGAAGGCGTAGAGAATCGGGATAATAAAAAGGAGCGCGGGGATCGGAAACAAAGGCTTCGTCGCCTCGGTAAAGGCGACGAAGGTGTCCGGCGGGGCGGTGGTCAGCGGTGCGACCATCTCAGGAGGCGGTCTGGGCGCGCGCTTTCGTGGCGGCCTCGGCGAGGCGTGACGCCGTCTTTGCGGGGCCGAGGGCGGCCATCACCTGGTGCAGGAGGCCGGGGCTCGCCGCCTTGCCGGTGAGGGCGACCCGGACCGGCATGCCGACGTCCTTGATGGTGAGGCCGGCGCCTGCGAGGAATTCCTCAAAGTGCTTGCCGAGGGCGTGCTCCTCGAAGGGGGCTCCAACGAGTGCTTTCTGAAGATTTTCGAGGAGTTCAGCCGTTGTTGGGCCAAAGGCCTTCTGCACGGCGGCAGCGTCCCAGAGGACTTCGTCGCGGAGGAAGGTATCGAGCTTCTCAGCCGCCTCGACGAAGGTCTGCCCGCGCTCGCGGACGAGCGGAAGGAGCGGAAGGACGGCCGTT
>JAAFHJ010000418.1 GCA_013298325.1 Myxococcales bacterium
AGGGCTTCGGCCGTTCCCTGCCGACCAGCGCAGCGGCCTCCGCCGACCTCGCGTCTTGACCGTGGCCCAGGAACGCACGTCGTAGCCCGCCGCTTCAAAGAGCTCGTGGCTCTGGCCAAGGACGAGGAGCTTCGTTTCGACGATCTCCGCCGGCAAACGCCCTGCTGCATAGGCAAATGCGGCCAAATCGGGCTCGGGCGCGAGTGCTCCAGAATGCAAGGAAGAATGCGAATAGGCGTGAGCTTCCTCGAAGGCGCGGACCTCGACCTCCCCCGTTGAGCGCAGCAGCGAGTAGTAGGTCCGGACGTACAGCTCGAGGTTTTCGTTCCCCTCCGAAGGGCTCTGGCGTTTCATGGCGGCACCCTACTACGGGCGCGCCCGTTAGCGACGGGCGAAGGCGACCGGCGCGGCGACTTCTGATGACGCGCTGCTTCCGAAAAGGCGGGAAAACAGGCCCTCTTCCGGGCCAAAGTCGCAATGGAGGGCGATCGACGACGGGTCGGCGCGGAATCGGGCAGAAAAGCTCGGACGCTTCGCGAAGAAGGCGACGGCCCGATCGAGCGCCTCCTGTTGGGTCGCTTCGAGAAGCCCCTTCATCTGTCGGAGGCCGCGGGCGTCGTTGTGGTGAGCGGCAAAAAGCACCGCGAGCCCGGCGAGCACATCGGTCGGGAGGGCGGTCCCATGATGGACGCGAACTCCGCTGCAGCCCTTCAGAACGACGTGGGAAGCGGCCATCAGAAGCGGTGCAAAGCCACAGGCGACTGCCGCAATTTCTGCTCGGACTTCGTACTCTTGGGCGCTCATTCGCGGCGGGTTGGCGTCGGCGGTCGCGAGGAGCATCGCCCCCGCCATCCAGGCAAAGTGGGCGGTGATGCGCACGGGATTGGCTGCATCCTGCACGTGAACGGGAACGATCCAATCGCCGTTCCCATCGCGACCAAGAAGGCCGCGCACGTTGCCCGGGGTCGCCGCCGGACCGCAGGCCCCCGACGAGCACGACTTTCCGTCTTCTTGCTCTTCGGGGCGGATAAATTGCAGGGAAAGCGGATCGTCTTCCGAGAGCGGCGTGTAGGAAATCACCCGCCGGAGGAGCGTTTCAAGCCCCTCGGGAGACAGCTCGATGGCGTCCGGGAAGTGCTCGTTGTTGGGGAGGACGAACGTCGCCCCCTCCAGGTACTCGCCGAGCGTCAGCGCAAGCTCGCCGTAGACCGTCCCTGCTTCTGCGAGCCCGCGCTCGAAAAGGCGTGCCTCTTCCAATTCCAGATCGCGATCGTGGGGCGCTTCCATGATCCTCGACATCTAGCAGGCCGCCGCCGGCTTGCTCGCCGTTTCCGTTTCCGCACAGGCATCGGTGGTTCCGGCGCCTGCTCCGCGTGCTTCCGGCTATCGTCGCGTCGTGCGTATCGCCACGTTCAACGTCAAAGACCTCTTCCCCGCGCGCCGCCCCGAGCACGCCCCCATCGTCGCCAAGAAGCTCGAGCGCCTCGCAAGCGACATCCGCAGTGCTCGGCCGGATCTCCTCGCTCTCCAAGAAATTGGGGATGTTGCGTTGCTTGAAGGCGTCGCCGAACTGCTGGTCGATGGGCGCGGCGCCCCGATTTATACCGTCGTCCCTGGCGCCCCCGACGAACGCGGCATCGGAAATGCCATCTTTGTCGCCAAGAAGCTGACGCTCCGCGCGACCCGCGTCCATAGCTGTGACGTCCTCCCGTTCCCGGTCTTTTCCGAAGGGGATCCTCGTCCGTTCACGATGCCGCTTCGTCGCGCCGTCGTCGAGGCAGAGGTCGACGGCCCGTTCGGCCCGATTTCGCTCTTTTGTCTACATCTCAAATCCAATTTGCCGGTGAAGCTCAAACGCGCTTTTGACGACGCCCCGTTCACATCGAGCCGCGAACGCGCGGAAGGGTCGGTTCGGGCGCTCGTCCTGCGAACCGCGGAAGCTCTGTTTGTACGGCAGCTTGCCGATGCACGCATTTCAGCGGGCGGTGATGTCGTCGTCGCCGGCGACATGAACGATGTCGACGCGTCGGTTCCCGTACGCACCCTCAAAGGGGACGGGGACGACCGACTTGTCACCGTCGCCGATCGGTTCCCCGAGCACCGTCGTTACTCGGTCATTCATCGCGGCGGACCGATGCTTATCGATCATCTGCTGGTTTCGACGCGCCTTGTTCCGGCCTTGCGCAGCGCAAACGTTGAGAATACCCAGCTCCGCGACCACGGCCCCTTCGTACGAGAAGCGGCCCCCAGCGAAGACTCCGACCACGCCCTCGTTTGGGCCGACCTCGCCACCTAGCACGCGGCGCGAAACGTAGAATGGTAGGCACAACAAAGCCCCAAACCTTCGGCGGTTTGGGGCTTCTTCGTTGCGTTGGGTAACGTTCAGAATCCGGTAAACAGCTTCACGACCGGATTTGCAGGCTCTCGGATTTCCAAGTGTTTCGTCCGGTCGATCGAGACCTTCTGGGGGACCTTTCCGAACCCATTGTTTAGGTTGCGGAAGTAGGTGATCTCATTGATTTGGGGCACGCTGACGCCGCGTGTGTCGGCCTTGGTCTTCAGCGTGAGGACCGAGAACCCGAGCATCGGATCGTTCCCGTACTTCTGCGACGTGAGATCGGCGTTCGACGTGGTGCGCAAATAGATCAGCTCGTGGTTGGCGAGCTTCTGGACGTACTGCTTGCCGGCCCCCTCGTACATCTTCTGGAGCGCATTGAGCCGCGCCTGAATCGCCGCAAGTTTCACCGCCTCGGGATCGTAGTTTCCGTTCCCACCGGGGGCGGCGCCCCCCTGTTCCGTGAGCCAAGCGTAGCCGCGCGTCGGGTTTTCGACTTCCAGCGTCGCGTAGTCGGTGAGCACCTTCGGATCGAGGACGACCGGCGCAAGTTCGTCGTTTGGTACACGCACTTCGAGACTGTTGTAGTGGGTGTGTCCGAGGAGGTAGGTGCGGACGTTTGCGTTCTTCGCAATCAAATCGATAAGTTGGTAGGCGGAGAAACGGTAGTAGTGCGTCTTCCCCTCACTGAAGAGGTTGAGATCGCAGCGGCCGTTCTTTTTCTCGTCGTCCCGGCAGTCGAAGTCCTGGTCGGGGCCCATCCACTCTTGCAGGCCGTCGTGGATGCAGAGGAGCTCCTGATTCCCCGATTGAGCCCACGACGGAAGTTTGCAGACTTGCGGGTTCCACACTTCCCCCTTCAGATAGTTGAAGGTCGATTGAGAAATGCCGTTGTAGCTAAGCGGCGAGAAGAAGAACCCAAGGTCCTTCCCGTTGTGTCCGCCGCGCGGGTCGTGGTGACTGAGGAGGATGACGTCGTCCGAGGGGGCCTTCTTCACCTCACGGGCGGCCCACTCAAGCTGCTCCTCGCTCATGCCACCGCCGTAGTTGACGGTGTACATGCCCCAGCCGGTCCGCCGGTGCTGGCGGATCTCGAAACTGTTCATGTTTACGTAGACGTTTCGGCCAAAACGGAAGCTCGAGTAGGTCGGCCCGTAGGTGCGCTTCCATTGGTTGAAACCGTCGTAGAGCAGCATGTTTCGCTGATCCCGCGGGACCTCGCGCCACCCTTCCGTGAAGGTCTTCGCGCCGGCGCGCCGCACAAACGAGCCGGTGAAGAGGTCGAGCGGTCGTCCTCCGGGCGTCTGCTTGATGCTCGTCAGGTAACTCTGCCACGTGTTCTGGTCGAAACTGGGCCAGGCGCGCGGGTAGGCGGCGCCAACAATTTCGTTGATGCTCGTCCCGATCGCCGACTCCCCCTGGCGGACGATGTCGGGCGCGATGCCGGTCGACCCGTAGCCATCGTGATTGCCAATCGTTAGGAAAATCGGATGTTTAAGCCACTTGATGGCATTGAGAATCGCCTTCGCTTCGCTGTTGTAGGTGTATGATACACCTTTCTGAAGCAAGGTGAACGGGGAGCCGCCGTTGTGGAGGTCGCCGTTGAACGTGATGAACGCGGCGTCCTTGACTTCGGCGTCCTGGGAGGTGTTCACCCAGGAGACGAAGTCTTCGAGGCGCGATTTCGTCTTCGCCGAGTATTCGTTGCCGATCGAGACCTGCGTGTCGGTCACATTGATGACCTGGTACTGGGAATCGGGCGCTTTGTCGAAGACGCGGAGGGCATTGTACTGCCACTCCACGAGCCCGCCGCTCGCCGTCGGAACGAGGTCGCCCGCCTTCTTTACTTCGACCCGAATGTCGTAAAGACCGGCGGGAATGTCCTTCATCTGATCTTTGCGGAAAATCGCGCGGACCGTCGAGCGCACCTTCAACGATGCCGGCATATCCGCCGGCTCTTCATTGACCTGATATTCGGCCCCTTCGAGTCGGAAGATCGTCTTGTTGTCGACGCCAGGAACCGGGGAGCCGTACTCGGTGTAGGTCTGTCGTCCGTCCCGCGGAACCAAGAAAATCGAAATTCTATTGAGCTTATCCTCGGTGAGGTCGAGGTAGCTTCGCGTCGTCCCGGGGACGTTGCGATCCCGTTTTGGAGAGAGGTGGGCAATCGTCGAAGGCTCGAGGCGGAGCACCGTCATGAACGAATCGCTTGCGTCTTCCTTCACATATAGATTCGGATTCCCAATCGTCGGATAGACGAGGCGATCAATCATGTATCGGCCGTCCAGGGCCGTCGGCATGATTTGCTCATTCTGGGAGGCGTCGGCGTAGAACGTATTGGGGAGATAGGTCTCACCCTGGTCGCTCACGACCTCCCATGGTCGCTCGTCGGTCAAAGGCGGAATGACCGGCCCTCCATCGGGCAGGACCGCACCATCCGGGCCGACCCCGCCGTCAACCTCTGGGGTATCGGTTCCGCCCGATGGAAAAAAA
>JAAFHJ010000041.1 GCA_013298325.1 Myxococcales bacterium
GCTGCGTCGACCACGCGGACCGCCCGCCATTGGGGCGCATCGACGATGAGGAATTTTTCGGCGAGGAAGGCGCGCGCGCCGACACCGAACGACGCGCCACCGAAGCGAGCATGCCCATCGGTACCAAGGCGAAACATCCCGTAAGGACTTAGAAAAAAGTCGCCCCCGTCGCCATGACCGACGAACGTGAGGTGGCCGGGGGACTGGGCGGCGCCGATGTCGCTCGCGCGGACGATCATGCACGTGCCGCCCGGGCAGAGGCGCTCCCGTTCGAACTCGGTGACGGCGGGGGCACCGCCATTCCAGGCATGTGCCGCCGCGCTGACGAGGTCACCGTCTTCGGGGGCCGGCATGCGCAGCCCGCTGTCGACGATGTCGACGGCAACCGGCGTCGCGGTCGGGGCTGCTTGCCGCTCCCCTCCGCGCGAATCGCCGCAGCCGCCGCAGCCGCCGGAGAAGGCCGCTCCGAGCAGTACGCCGGCGAACGCGAGCCGTGGACGCACCAACTTCACGTGCAAC
This sequence comes from Myxococcales bacterium, assembly GCA_013298325.1. Lineage (GTDB taxonomy): Bacteria > Myxococcota_A > Polyangia > Polyangiales > Polyangiaceae > JAAFHJ01. Next base: position 520 of record JAAFHJ010000041.1, read on the forward strand.
CTCTCATTCTCCGAGAAATTCCGGCTTACGCTTTTCCGCAAATGCAGCAAGCGCTTCGCGACGATCGCGGCTTATGAGCGTGCGATCATAGGCCATTTTCTCGACGAGGAGCCCCTGGGTCAAATCCAGGTTCCCGGCGGCATCAATGGCGGCAAGTGCCGCCGCCTGCGCGATGGGGGCTCCGGCGGCGATCGGCGCGACGAGGGCGAGTGCTGCATCGACGACCGAGGTGCCGGCGGACGCGATCCGGTGAACGAGCCCAATGGCGAGCGCCTCCTCGGCGCCGACGCGGCGACCGGTCAAAATCAGTTCTTTTGCGCGACCTTCGCCGATGATTCGCGGGAGGCGTTGGGTGCCGCCTGCGCCCGGGATGATGCCGAGGGTCGTCTCCGGGAGGGCGAGTTCGGCGTGGGCAGCGACGACGCGAAGATCGCAGCAGAGGGCCAGCTCCAGGCCGCCGCCGAGGGCATGCCCGTTGATGGCCGCACAGACCGGCTTTGGCGATTGATCGAGCGGAGCAAATTCACTCCGGTAGAGATCGAGGAGCGCGCGAACGTCGTTCTCGCTCATCCCCTGGCGCTCTTTGAGATCGGCCCCCGCGCAGAAGACCTTTTCGCCGGCGCCGGTGAGAATGATCGCTTTGATCGAGCGATTGTCAGCCGCCTCCCGGGCGAGGGAGCCGATGGCGCGAATCGCCGCCCGCGAGAGGCTGTTCATCCGCTCGGGGCGGCTGATCGTCCAGATCGCGACCGTCCCGACCTGGGAGACCTGAATCGGAAAGTCCTCAGAGACGCTCATGATTTCTTCTTCCCTGCCGGCTTCGCTTTTGTTGCGGACTTTGGGGTCGTCGTTTCCGCGCGAGCGTTTGATTTTGCGGGCTTTTCAACGATAGGCGGGAGCCGCTTTTCGAGTTCCAACAGGCGGGCCTCGAGCTGCTTCGTTCGGAGGCGGAGCTCTTCGACCTCTTCCTTGGCGCCCGCGTCGTCCTTTTTGGCCGGTGCGGCTGCGTCGAGGTCGCGGAGAGCTTCCCGGATCCGACGCCGGACCCGCGGATCGAGATCGCGCTCCCGACGGCTCACCAACGCGCCGCGCGCCTTGCCGTCGCCGAGCTCGACGAGGGCGCGGACGACGTCGATCCGCAGGTGGGGATCGCTGTCGTCCAGGAGCTCCTCGAGGAGTTCTCGCGTCTTTTTTCCTGCAAATTTCGGCAGTGCGAGGATCGCAGCCCGGCGGACGCGCGTCGGTACGCCGTAGCGGGTCGACGCTTCGAGGTGGGGCGTCGCGCGGTCGTCGGCGAGGGCGGCGAGGCCGTCGATGGCCGCGGCGGCGATGACGTCGGCCCAGGAATGCTTCCGGCGCGCGTCGAGGAGCGCCTCGAAGGCGACCGCCTGCTTCGTGCGACCAAGCGCGCGGGCCGCCGCCGCCTCGACGAGGTAGCTCCCATCGGTGCGCGCGATCGGAAGGAGCGCCTGCGCGGCGGTCGCCGTTCGGAAATTGCCGAGGCCGGCGACGATGGCGCGGCGGACTTTTGCCGCGTGCGTCGCCTCTTTGTGCAGCGGCTTTGTGAGGGTTTCGCGAAGAATTTCCTCCGCATAGGGGCTTTTGCTCCGGGCGAGGGCGTCGGCCGCTTCGACGCGGACGCCGAAGAACTCTTTCGCGTCGCGGAGGCGTGCGGCGAGGGCGTCGAGGATCGGCCGATCGTCCTTGCCGGCGACCGCCTGAACGGCGAGCCAACGCTCCCGGGCCGTCGCGCCGTGGGCCATCTGGTGCTCGAGCCAGTCGCCGGGCGCCTTCGTATGGATCGTGCCGAGCACCTGGAAATTCGGGTCGACGACGACGAATTTCGGGCGACTGTCGACGGCGAAGCGGAAGACGTCGGTGCGCGCGTCGAGGACGATGCTCGTCTCGGTGGCTCCGCCGCCAGAAACGATGCGGAAGGGGAGCTTCGCGTGAAAGACGCCGGGAACGCCGTCGGCGATCGCCTGCGTCTGCCGGACCTTTGCGACGACGACGCCGGGGCCATCGCCGGCCCGGGTCGCGCCGGGGGCCGGCTCCCAGCTCAAATCGACGTCGAGCTCGACGTGACCGGGCGTATGGACCCCCTCCTCAAACAGCCTTCCAAGACCCCGGCCGCTCACACTCTCAAGGGCATGCTGGAGATCGCGCGTCTCTACGCTCCCATTTGCGTGGGACTTCAAATAGAGATGAAGTCCGTCGAAGAAGGCTTTTTCGCCGATTTCCTCGCGGAGTGTGTGGAGGAAAAGTCCTCCTTTTTCATAGAGATGGCGGTCGAAAAGGTCGAGCGGTGCGTCGTAGTCGCGGCATACGATCGCGCGGCGGTAACGGCCCCGTGCCTCGCCGACGTAGGCATCAAGGTCGCTGCGAAGGCCGTATTGATAGGCATCAAGGCCTTCCGTATGGCGCCGCCAGAGGTGCTCCGAGTAGGTGGCAAAGCCCTCATTGAGCCACCCTTCGCTCCAGCTCCGGCAGGTGACGAAATCGCCAAACCACTGGTGGGCGAGTTCGTGGACGATCAGGTCCTCGGAGGTGATGTCGACGCGGGCACGCTCGTCGAGCAGGGTGTGCTCGTAGAGGGTCGTCGCCGTCGTGTTTTCCATGCCGCCGAAGATGAAATCGGAGACGACGACCTGCGCATAGCTCCCCCAGGGGAACGGGGTGCCGAGGAGCGTTTCGAAGAGGGCGACCATCTCGCCGGTGCGCCGAAAGGTGTACTCCGCATCTTTTTCGCGCCCCTTCGGGACGAGATAATGGAGCGGCAACTTCCCCTGTTTCGCTTCGAGGCGCGCGAACTCACCGATGACGAGCGTCACCAGGTAGCTCGGGTGCGGCGCATCCAATTTCCAATGGAATTTGGGGAGTTCCTTCGTGCCGGCCCGCTGAATCAAGGCACCATTCGACAGCGCGTAGACGTCATTCCCGCCGTTCTTGACGGTGACGGAGACTTCCGTCGCCATCTTTTCAAAGGGGGCATCGACGCAGGGGAAGCAGTGGCGCGCGTCCTCCTCCTGAAACTGGGTCCAGACCTGCTTCGGCCGGCTCGGGACCTCGGGATCCGGGCGGAGGAAATACATGCCGCGGCGCGGGTGGGCCGCGTAGCGGACGACGACGGTCGGCGTGGCGCCGGTCCCGACGACGACGAAGAGCTGCTTGCCGTCGTAACGGTGGGGGGCGCCCTTTCCGTCGACGGTCACCACGATCGCGCCGCCGTCTTCGCCGGTGAAGGCGACCGCATCGAGGGCGATTTCGGTCGCCGCCCCGGAGACCCGCTCCAGGCTCAGCGTCGCGCTCCCGGCGAGGCTCCCGGCGTCGAGGTCGACGGTCCAGTCGAGACGGGTGCGGAGTACACGGAACGGGCGATCGCGCTCGAAGTGGCGGGCGGTGCCGGGGAGTGCGAAGGGGCGGGCGGCGCCCATCGAAGTGGCCTGGCAGCCGCGGCAACGCGCGGTGTGACGATGAACAAAGGACATGACGGAAACGCCTAAATCAAAAGGGGAAAACAAAGAAGCCCCCTCGCGGCGGGTGCGGCGAGAGGGCTCTGGGGCGCCGGCAGAATCAGCGTCCGAGGGCTTCGGAGCGGTTCACGATGCGCGGAGTGAGGAAGATCACAAGCTCGTTCCGGGTGTCGCTCGCGCGCCGACGCTGGAAGAGAATGCCGAGGATCGGGATGTCGCCGAAGAAGGGGATCTGATCCAAGTTTCGACCGGTATTTCGGGTGTAAATACCACCGATTACCGCAGTGTGACCGTCCTGGACGAGCAGGTCGGTCTCGGCTTCGCGCTTGAGGATCGTCGGGTCGCCACGGGCCGACGTCTGGTTGAAGTCGGGCTCGTCGCGGTTGATCTTCACGTGCATCGCGACGCTGGCGTCGGCGGTCACGTGGGGCTTCACGATCAGCTGGAGCTTCGCTTCCTGGAAGGTCGTTTGAACGCCCTGCGCGCTGATCTGGGAGAACGGAATGAGCGTCCCCTGGCTGATGCGCGCTTCGCGATTGTCGAGCGTCAGGATGCGCGGGCTCGAAACGATGCGGAGCATGCCGGAAGACTCGGCGGCCGAGAGGCGGACGTACACATTGATCGTGTTGTCGATGCTCCCCAGGTTGAAGCCGATCGCGCCACCGGCCCCGGTACCGACCGCCGCGGGAAGGTTCACCGCGAAGTTCGGGTTTGCCAGGGTCGGGGAGCCGTTGATGACGCCCTTGGTCGGCGTGCTTGAATCGAAGTTACCGCCGGTGATGCCGACGTTCGACGGGAACGAAATGCCGGTCGGGTTGCCGGTCGCCGACGAGAAGGTGGTGTCACCGCCCCACTGGATACCGATGTCGCGAAGGTATTTGCTCGTCGCTTCGACGATGCGCGCTTCAATGAGGACTTGTGGCGTCTGCGTGTCGAGACTGCGAACGAGTTCTTCGATGAAGTTCAGGTTCGTCGCGATATCGCGGGCGATGAGAACATTCGTGCGCTCATCGACGGCGATCGAGCCACGCGGCGAAAGAAGATCCTTGGCGCGCGCCTGGAGTTCGTCGGCCGTCGCGTAACTCACCGGAATGAGGCGCGTTTCGAGGGGGGTCAGTTCGTATTCTTGCTTGGCGGCCGCAAGGCGAAGCTCGCGCTCCTTCTGGAGGGCGGCGAGCGGCGCGACGCGGATCAGGTTCCCCTGGCGCACCATGCCGAGCCCCTTCGCCTGAAGAACGACGTCGAGCGCCTGGTCCCAGGGGACATTCTTCATGCGGATCGTCACGCTGCCGGCGACGTCGTCGGCGGTGACGATGTTGACCTTGCCGACATCGGCGAGGAGGCGGAGAATGTTGTGGATATCCGCATCCTTGAGGTCAAGGTCGATGCGGCGGCCCGAGTACCGCCCGGCGCCAGCGACCTGGCCCGCAACGGCCGTCGCGAAGCCGGCCTGCTGGTCGCCCGAGGTCTCCATGACAACGCCCTGGGCGCGTACGTCGGCGACCGACTGCGTCGGCGCGGGGAAGTCGTCGAGGGTCTTTTCGCGGGCGACGGTGATCGAGGTGCCGCCACGAACGGTGGCGTTCCCCTTCGCCTGTTCCTGCACCTGGACGCTCGGCGCGTCGAAGCTCCAGACCAGCGAATTTCCTTCTACGCGAACGACGCCGGTCGCTCCGGAGAGCTTTTCCAGTTCGATGTAGGTGAAGCCGTGGGGGGCGTCGGCGGAGCTCGTCACGCTGCGGACCGCCCCCTTCGAGGCGCTGGTGTCGAGGCGCTGCGCGAGGGGGGCCGGAAGCGCCGTCCCTTTCAACTCCAAGCGTACGTGCCCCTGCGCGGTGACGCCGAAGCCGTAGGCGGGGACATCGCCCCCTTCAATCGCAACAATAACGCGGTCTTTCGAGCCGCGACGCTCAAAGCGGACGTCGGAAACGGCGACCGTCGTCGGCGCCACCGTGTCGGCCCCTCCGGCCGCGGCAGCGAGCGTCGGCACCATGGGGAGGCGAGACTCCGCGACCGTCTTTTCCGCCGCCGTCAGCTCGACGAAGAGCTTCGTCCCTTCGGGGCGGAGGCGGTAGCGCACCGGCGCGCGCGTGTGGATCGTGACGCGTGTAAACCCGCCTGCTGCCTCGCCAAAGGCCTGCGTCCGCACACCTGCGACGAGGCCCCCTTCGGCCAGCGGCGCGAGCGCCTCCGACACGTCCGTCCCGTGCAAATCAAGGAGCAACGTCCGCCCTTCGCCGTCGATGCGAAGCGCGTAGTTCGGTGCTTCCGAGCCCTCAATGCGCAAGGTGGCGTGCGTCTTTGCATCCTGCACGGTGTCCAGCGAGACCGCGCGGACGTGGTTTCGCGAGGCGGGGGCCTCCGCGAAAGCGACGCCAGAACCGGAGAGGAGCGTCGCGGTCGACGTCGCGGCGGCGACGAGGAGCGGGAGGGCGCCGCGAAAAATGTGTGATCGTGTACGCATGGGGAATAGGCCTCGCCGGAGCCGAAGAGGACTCCTGGAGTGTTGGCTCACCCGTCAGTGGCGCGAGCGCGCCTTCAAGATTGAGCCCGGAACGAACCGGCCGACGATAAACACGGGGGCGAAAGAAGATCCAAATTTCTGCGCGTCAGGCGGCAAAAAGTGCGGTTGGTAAGAACTCCGCGCCGTCTCCCGCTTCGCAGACGGACGCGTTGTTGCCGAGGGGCGCGTCTCCGCCCATCAGCAATTTCGCGGGTCGACGTCAGTCTTGGTCGATCTTTTCTGCCGCCCCTTCGGGGTGGAGCGGGATGATGCGTGTCGCCGGCGTCGCCCCTGGCTGGGCGGGATCTTCACGCACGAGAACAAGGTCGCCGGGGCGGACGCGATCGACGCGCCAATTGACCTGGTAATCGGCGCCATTGGCGCCACCGACGTGGACCACCTCCGGGCGACCGAGGAAGTCCCCCTTCTTGAGGACCCAGCCCTTCCCGGCCGGGTCGAGGACCATCGCTCGCGGGTAGTCGCCGCCGGTGATGATCGCCACGAGCTTCAATTCATCGATCGCATGCTGCCCGAGGAGGACTTTTCGCTGCGACTCAACCGGCCGCTTGGACGCTTCAAGGATCCCGGCGACGAAGGACCGGAATGGATCCCGATTGCGCTCGCTCTCTACGAAATCGGCCTCTTGGTACTCCACTTTGGCAACCTGGGAGGGCGGGAGCGCGGCGGTAGCCGAGGGCGCTGCACGCACCGAGGGGGCCGGCGCGGCGGTCGAGTCTACGGTCGGCACCGCCTTGTCGCCCCCGCAAGCGATCGCGAGCGCAAGGAGGGGGGCGGAGAGGAAAAAGCGTTTCATTTCTTTTCTCCCGTCGGTGCCGGTGCCGGCGCCGTTCCGGTGGCGCCTGGCGCCGGAGCTGCCCCCGGAGCTGCGGCCGGCTTCGGCGGTTCTTTCTTCACCAGCCGGAAGGTCGTCGCGAGGCACTTGGCTTTGAGAATCACTTCGTCGCCGGTCAGCTTCGGGTCCGACAGCTCGATGTTCTCGATATTGATGATTCGGTCGACGCGCCCGATCTCGTAGACGAACTTCGCCACTTGGAGGAACTTGCCGCTGAACTCGAGCTTCATCGGCACCTTGGCGAAGAAGTTCTGCTTCTGTTCTTCCATCGGCTGCCAGGCGTTCAAATTGACGCCAGCGACGTTGGAAACCTGCTGAATCGCAGAAAGAAAGCTCGCTGCTTCCGTGGTTTCCGGGAGGATCTTGTTGAACTCACGCTGCCGTTGCTGGCGCATGGAAAGATCGTCACGGTCGGCGAAGTAGGTCGTCTGCGCCTGACGGAGCTTGTTGCGCTCGGACTCAAGCTCTTCCGTCCGCGCCCGCTCTTTTGTGATGTTCGCAGCGAGGTCGCTGTAGAAGATCAGGTAGTAAATTCCGAATACTGCGGCAGCGAAGAAGGCTCCGACACCGATTTTGCCGGCGAGCGGAAGCTTCGCAAGGGCCGATTCTTTGGCGGCGGCCATATCAGTACCTCGCCTTTGCGCTGAGCTGGAACTTCACGAGTTCCAGTTTCGTTTCCGGATCGAGCGCCTTCTGAGCCGGAAGGAGCTGGACGTCATTGAAGTAGTCGGAAAGAGACATCCGGCGGAGGAACTCAGACACGTCTTCGCCGTCGCGGGCGAAGCCGGTGATCTTCACGACGCGGTCGGCCTCGCTGTAGTTGGAGAGCCAGAGTCGCTTCGTGTCCCAATTGGCGTTGAAGACGGCGAGTGGGTTGTCGCGGCGAAGCTGCTCCAACTTGTCGCGCTCAATCGTCGGGCCGCGCCCGGGCGACAGAATTCGCGTGAGCTCGAGCATCGCGTTCGTCGGTCCGGTACGTGCAGACTGCAGCTTCATGATCGCATCTTCGCGATCGCGGAGCTCCTTCAAATCGGCTTTGATCTTCTCGTGGTCGGAGATCTGCTTTTTGATCTGCTCGCTGTCGGCCTCGATCGCCTGATTCTTGTTCTTCAGATCGACGAGGTCCTTATTCTTCACGCGGTAGGCGATGAAGAGCGCGACGAGCTCCACAACAAGGAACGCGGCGACGAGGAGCACCCACGATTGCCCTTCGGCGGCGGCGCTGCGCTTCTGCGCCTCCCGTTTTCCGGGGAGTAGATTGACGCGAATCATGACGACCGCTTCTCCTTGTCACGACGGAGGCCGAGGCCGGCGGCGACGGCGAACTGCCCCGCACGCGACCGGAGCGCCTCCTCGTTGACGAACTTTCCATCGACCCCGATGTTGGTAAACGGGTCGAACAGACTCACAGGGACTTTCGCCCGGCGCTCAATCGCCTTTGCGAGCGGCGCCAGGTAGGCGCTTCCGCCGCAGACATGCACCCGGGAGATCTCGGCTTCCGAGCTTGTCGCAAGATAGAAGTCGAGTGAGCGCTGGATATCGCCCGCAAGTCCTTCGCAAGCATTTGCGATAACTTGGTGGACTTCCTGGGGCACGATTTCCGAGGCTCCACCGCCACACTTGTAGGCTTCGGCCTGGTCGTAGGGGACGGAAAACTGCTTTTGAATCTGCTCGGTGATCGCATTTCCGGCGTTTGTGACTTCACGGGTGAAGGCACTGATTCCGCCAGAAATGATGTTGATCGACGTCACCGCCGCCCCCACGTTGATCAGGGCAATCGCCTGATCCTGGGGGAGCCCGTTCTGCAGTTCGAAGATGTTTTGGACGGCGAAGGCATTCACATCGACCACTTGGGGCCGGAGCTTTGCCTCTTTCATCAGCGAGACGAAGTCGTTGACTTCATCCTTCTTCGCCGCAACGAGAAGGACGTCCATCTGACCGGTTTCCGGGCGCTTCTTGAGCACCTCGTAGTCGATCGACATGACTTTGATGTCGTAAGAAATCTGCTGCTCCGCTTCCCACCCGATCTGCTCGTCGAGCTCCTGGGGGGTCATCAGTGGAACGGTGATTTTACGGACGATAACCGGCTGCCCATACAGGCCTACGGCGACGTCTTTCATCGTGATCTTGTTGTCGTGGAAGATCCGCTCGAGCGCTTCAATGACGGCACCCGCGTTCATGACGTGACCATCGACGATGGTCTGGGGCGGCAGAGGCGCATAGCCGGCACGGATGACCGTGAGCTTTTTGCGCGCTTCTTTGAGCTGTACGACCTTGACGGCGTTCGAACCGATGTCGACGCCGACGAGGTTTTTCCCTTCGGCCATGAAACCCTCGCGGAGCACCGGAGCGAAAATCCGGCAGATAGCCCCAGCCCCAACGGCCGATTTAAAGCGGCGCTGCGGCGGGGGGACAACCGGCGTCCGCCTCGAAAGGAGGGGGCGCGGGCCGTAGACGAAGTGTGGCACTCTGCCATCGCTCCGGGCAAAAAAGGTGCCTTTGCGCAGAAGGGGACGCGCTTTGTTCGCGGGCGCACCGCAAGCGGTCGCCGAAAGGGCAATCGTTGGACGACGTTAGGCTACAGTGTAAGCGCACGTGGGTGAGGCCGCCGGAGCCCCGCGCAGACCCCGACGGGCCGGCAAGCGACGGCGGGACGAAAAAAAATCGCCCAACCGGCACGTTTCCGAGAGTAAGCCGCCCCGCTATGACGCAGGAACGTTGGACGGTCCCGGAAAACCTCGGTGGCGAGCGCCTCGACAAGGCGATTGCGGCCCTTTGTGAGGGGGCCTCCCGTTCCCGGGTAAAAAAAGCGGTCGAGGCTGGCGCGGTGCGCATCAACGGCCGCCGGGCCCCGAAAGGGGCGACCGTCGCCCCCGGCGATGAAATCACCGTCGCCGACTTCCCCCTCATCATCGACGGCGATCCGGCCGTCCCCGAGCCCGATCAGCCCCTCGACGTCCGCTACGAGACGAAGGACGTCCTCATCGTCGAGAAGCCGGCGAAGATGCCCTGTCATCCGCTCAATCCCGGCGAAACCGGCACCCTCGCAAATGTGCTTGTTGGGAAATATCCCGAGCTCGCCGGCATCGGCTACAACGCCCGGGAGCCGGGGCTGGTTCACCGAATTGATGGGGATACAAGCGGACTTGTCGTCGTTGCACGCACCGCGGCTGCCTTTGAGACGCTCCGCACAGCGCTCAAAGAACATCAATTGAAGAAGAAATATCTTCTCATTTGTCCGTCGGAGAACCTCCCCGACAGCGGTACCATTGAGTTCCCCCTCGCGAACCACCCGAAGGACAAGCGCCGCGTCTATGCGTGCATCCACCCGCGCGACGTCGCCCGGAACGACCCGCGCCCGGCGACGACCCATTTCAAAGTTCTTGAGCGGACCGTCGCGAAGAACGGCTTCGAGTGGGCCCTCGTTGAGGCGGAGGCCCCCTTTGCCCTCCGTCATCAGATTCGCGCCCACTTTGCCGCCCTCGGCCACCCGCTCGCTGGCGATGAGCTCTACGGCGGCGCTGCCGTCCCCGGCCTTGAGCGCCATGCCCTTCACGCGAGCTTTGTCGGCCACAACGCTGCCCCGGCGTTCGCCATCGCATCGCCGCTCCCGGCCGATCTTGCCGCGATCCTAAAGACCGACGACGGGGAGTGAATCGGGTGCGCTCCTGGCTCCTCTCTCGCGCGCCGGCCGTCGCGACCTTCGCCGTCCTCGGCATCGGCTTTTCGCTGACGGGGCGGTTTGCGCCCGGCGATGACGTCGCAGCCCTCGCCCAGCACTTGGGGCGGGCGGCAGCGCCCCTTGGCGGCGCGGTCGTTCGCGGGGAAGACGTCCGCTGGGAGCCCTCCGGCGGGCCTGTGCAGGATGCACTGATGGGGCGCTTCGTGCTCTTCCTCGGCGCGCCGAAGGAAGGGGAGCCACGGGATGTGTATCGTGCACGCGTTCGTACGTCGCCAGAAGGTCATGTACTTACAGTTGTTTCTGCGCACAATCTGACGCAGACCGCCCTCGGCGACGACCACGCCCTCGTCGTGAACGGAGCCCGCGCCGCCTTCGCCACCCGAGCGCTCGGTGCTGAGCAGAGCGTCACCGTCCTCGCGCTCGACGGCGAAGGGGCGCAGAACGTCACCGAAAAGCGTCTCGATCGCCTGATGGCGTCGCTCACGAATCGCCAGCAGACCGGCAGCGCCGAGGGGATCGCCCGCTGGGATGGCTCCTTCGAAGAGGCGCCGGATGCGGTCGGTCTCACCTTGGAAACAAACGCGCTTGTGGTGAACCTCAAACGGGGAACCGCGACGCAGACCTTGCAGGTGCCGCTCCAGGCCGGGACCGCCGAAGGGGCGGTCGCTTCGATCGCCGGGCTGCCGGTTGAGCCGAAAAAGCACCTTCCGAAGCTCCTCGCCCATTGGGCCGTCGACACCGTCCGTGCCGTGCCGTGGATTGGACCGGCGCCGATCGCGTGGTTGGAGGAGAAGGTCTTCGCATTGAAGGATGCCTTTAAACGTCGCGCCTATCAGGCGACCGGCGAAGAGGCGGTCGTCAAGCAGGAGGTCGTCGCGCTCCTCGACGGCGCTGCCGCCGCGAAGGACGATGGGAGCTGGCCGCCGAAGGACCTGCCCTCGCTCTGGAAGACGCAAGAGGCCGGCGAAGGGAAGTGGGTCGAGCCGAAGCAGAGCGCGTGGCTGGCGAAATTCCCAGTGCCTGCGGGGATTTCCGAGGCGGCCCCGTCGACGTTCTACACGACGTTCGTCCGCCCCGACGAGGAGCGCTCCTACGCGAAAGTGCTCCTGGTCGCGATGGACACCCGTCAGATCGACCTCAACATGGAGGCCGGCAGCGAAGACCCGAAGCCGCTCACCGGCCCGCCCGGAAAGGGGCGCCTCCCGCGGGAGCCCGAAGTCTATACGCGCGTCGTTGCTGCTTTTAATGGCGGTTTCAAGACCGAGCACGGCAACTACGGAATGATGGTCGACAAGCGCGTCCTCCTCCCGCCGCAGCCGGGCGCGGCGACGGTCGTCCTATTGAACTCGGGGCGTTTTGGCCTCGGTTCCTGGGGAGACACGACGAAGGTATCGGGATTGATCGATATCCCTGACGGCGACATCCGGAGCTTCCGCCAGAACCTCGATCCCCTCGTCGATCAAGGGGTCGTCAACCCGAGCGGCCGCGCCCTTTGGGGCTTCACGCTTCCGGGGACCGGCATGCAGACGGAGCGCTCCGGGATCTGCGTCACCGAAGGCGGGCATTTCCTCTACGCCTGGGGGGACGACGTCTCGGCGATCACCCTCGGCAAAGCGATGAAGCTTGCAGGATGCACCTACGGGATGCACCTCGACATGAACCCCCATCATACGGGGCTTCTCTTCACGAACATTCAGGATATCTCCAAAAAGGCCTACAAGGCGGAGCTCCTCTCCAATCAAATGGAGATCGGCACCGATCGCTACATCCAGTACGCGCCGAAGGACTTCTTCTACGTGATGCTCCGGCGCCCGGAGCCGCCGGTTTTGACGACGGGGGGCTCTGCGTGGGCCCCGGCGACCGGCGTTCAACCGGCGCCGACCTGGTTCCCCGCCCTCTGGGAGACGCAGACGAAGAGCGGCCTGAAGCTCCTCGCCTGGGAGGCCGGTCGAGGCACCTTCCGCCTGCGCGCAGGCACCGCCGAGCCGGGGAAGCAAGCGCCAGAAATTGCTGAATTGACCGCAGAAGATGCTGCCAAGGTCCTCCTTGCGGCCCCCCTCGGAAGCGCCGAGGGGAGTCGCGTCACGCCGCTCGTTGTCGACGGGAAGCGGCTCTTTTCTGGCGTCGTGCCTGCCGGCCATGCGCTCCTCGTGGTCGCCGCCGACGGCACCGTCTCCCTCGACGCCAAGGCGGCCCTTGACGGTCTCCCGGCGGGGGCATCGGCCATCGATGTGCCGCTCCTGATCGACGACGGCAAGGCGCTCGCCCCGGCCGAAACAGCGACGGCGGCGCTCGGCCTCTGTGCGGGGCGGATGGTCCTCGCCCATGGCGATCGGGCGCGCCCGGCCAGCGAATTTGCCGAGGCGCTCGTCGCAGCAGGCTGCGAGAAGGCGGCCCTCCTTCGCCGCGGCCGCGATGCCGGCGCACCGATCGAGCGTGGCGCCGTGAAGGCGAAGCACCCCGAAAGCACGCTTTTCGTGATCGCGGCGCCGATGAAGCCGCGTGCCTTCACCTTCCGGCCGGAAAAGCCGGTTGAGTACAAGAAGAAGAAATAAAGAAAACCCGCGGATCTCGCGGGTTTTCTTTTACGATTCTTCGGAGAATCAGTCGTCTTTTCCGGTCGGCCCCGGCTTGGTTTCTGCCTTCGGTTCGGCCTTGGGCTCCGGCTTCGGTTCTGCCTTCGGTTCGCCCTTGGGCTCCGGCTTCGCATCGGTCGTCGCCGGTGCGTCGGCCTCGGGTGTACCGACCGCTTCCGCGCCATGGACGTCGCTCGTCCCTTCGTCGGCGTCGTCGGGGCTCGCCCCCTGATAATTCGGCGCTTCGCCGGGGCGCGAGTAGTCGACCCAGTAGGTCGATGCGTCGCGGGCGTCCATGTGGACGAAGGTGCTGTTCGGGTAGTAGCCGCAGCCGGTCTTCGGGAGCGTCTTGCAGAAATCGCGGACCGCTTCGTTCGGCACACCGACCACGCGGAAGTCGACGGCGCGACCGTGATTGTGCCGCGAATCTTTCGTGTATTGGGTCTTCGTAAAGGGGCGGAATCCCGAAATGACCTGGATCGGCTTGCTGCCAAAGTGATCGGAGACGATCCCCAATTGAGCGGCAAGGCGCGGCTCCATATCGTGGGTCTGTCCGTTGGTGGCCCGCATCATCCAGGCGAACTTCTTTTTTGCGTCCCCCTTGAGGACGCCCGGCTTTGTGCCGGTCTTGATCGTGAAGTCTTCCGCGAAAGCGATCCGGCGAACATGGACCACGCCCGGCGTTTTCGGCCGCGACGCATACCCTTTTGCCTTCTCCTTGGCTTCCCGCTCGGCCTTCTTCTTTTCCTTCGGCGTCGGCTTCCCGCCCTTTTCCGCTTTCGCCGTCTCCCCCTTCTTGGGGTCCTTCTTGGCGTCTTTCGCTTTCGCGGTCACGCCGGGGATCGTCAGCGTATCGCCCGGCTGGAGCTTCTTCGCGTCGGCCTTGGACAGGTGATTCGCCGTCAAGATCGCCGAAACACTCACGTGATAGCGATTGGCGATCGCCTGCAAGGTGTGCCCTTTGCCGATCACGTGTTGCACGTCGGCCGCCGCCAGCGACGGAATCGCAAACGCCGCGAAGGCAGCAGCGGCGCAGGCAAACGAGCGGAGCGAGGTCGGAAAAAGTGCCATGGCGGACGTTCCCCTACACCATGCGCCGCCGGACGCCAGTCTAGGTCGCCTGCGTGAGCAAGAATGCCGCGTCGCGCGGATCGAGGAAGGGGAGGACCTCGTCGAGGGTGCCGGTCGTCTGGCGATCGACGCCGAGGCGCCGTGCCACCACACGGGCGAGCGCCGCGAGGAGCGGGTTCGGCGCGGTTACGAGGGCGACAACGTCGCGGGCGAGCGGGCGAAGGTCGAGGAGACCGGCGAGCGCGACGGCGAGGGGCCTTCGGTCAAGCGCCTCGGCGCGACGCGACGTGAGCACCGCGCGAAGGGCGCGGAAGGTCCCTTCGCTGGCGGCAGGGAGCGCACGGTCCCGGCGCCCCCGGTAGTCGAAGGGGCTCAAATCGAGCTCCGCGGAAGCGTCTGCAGTATGCAAGTATTCCGTCGCCTGTTCCACGAGCATTTCCGCGTGCGGCTCGGTCGGGTCGGCGGCCCCCCCCTCGGGATCGAGGCTGAGCGCCACGCCGCGGCCTTGTTCCTCCCGGTAGGCGGCCAGGTGGACGGCGAGCGCGTCCACGGAGACGCCACCGTGGGTTTTGCCCGCGTAAAGCTTTCGATTTGCTTCGGAATGTCCCTCCGCAACCTCCACGACGACCAGCGAATACAGGGTCGTCGCGACGCCGTTTTCGCTGCCGTGGACGCTATGGGCGTGGATTGCATCGACGGCGAGCCAGCGAAGCGCGCGCGTCGCCTCTGGGCCATCGATGAGCACGCCGTAGGGGAACAGCGCCATCGCCACCGGTTCGGCCCGTTCGGGAATCTCGCGAGGCCTCCGAAATAGCTGCATCATGCACGTGGCGAGCGAGAGGCCTGCAACGCCGAGGAGCACCGCCCCCGGCAGGTGGCCAAAGTAGGGGACGCTCGCGCCGGCTGCCACAAACCCCAGAGATCCTGCAACAAGTCCGCCGCGTGGAGGCTGGTAGGGGTCGAGTCCGATGTACCGAAAATCGATGGGTGGCGCGAGCCTGGGGACGTCCTCCGCCGCGGCAGCGCGTGGTGCACCGGGGCCCGTCCGTTCGCGACCGCCAGCAAATTCCCTGGCGGAGGCGTCGCGAGAGACGGCGGGCCCACTTTGACCGGGGCCCGTGAGAGCGCCGTCGGTCGCGGGTGCAGGGGGGGCGGTCGTCACAGGTGGTGCATCGTAGCAGCGAGCGCCGACGATCGGAGGTAACGTGACCGAGAATGTCATCGGTGACCTGCTCGAGCTGCCGAGGGACGATCGACGCGCAAGCGCGAATCTGTCCCCATTGTCGTGTGCCGAGGAAGGTCGATTCCAAGGAGCCGATCGGTCCCGGAACGCGTATTGTTCGCGGGTCAACATGTACAGTCATCGACGGCGTGCTCGGGCGCGGCGGAATGGCGACCGTTTGGCGCGCTTGGTTGTATTATGCACCGGAAGATGGCGGCGACGTAGCTTCCGGAAAAGAGCGCCCAGCACCCGAGCTTTTCGCCCTCAAGGAGCTTCGCCTCGATGGCGCCGAGGCCGATTCCCTTCGTGACTTTTTTTTCGAGGAGGCGGCCGCACTCAAACGGCTATCTCATCCAAATGTCGTCGCCTACCGAGATCTATTTCGATTTCGAGATTCCCTCTTCCTTGCGATGGAATTCGTCCCCGGGGAGACCCTCGAACAGCTCCTCCTTCGCCGGCGCAAGCAGGCGGCGACAGGTATCGAGCCTGCGCGCGCGATCGCGTATGCGCTCCAGCTCTGCGGTGCCCTTGCCGCCTGCCATGCGCTTGGCGTCGTTCACCGAGACATCAAGCCGTCGAACATCCTTTTGCGTCCCGATGGTGTTGTAAAAATTACCGATTTTGGCATCGCAAAGGTGCGCGTTCGGAAGACCGCTGAGCCTGGTGAGGTCGAACCCGAGGAGACGATCGTTGCCGGAACGGGCGCCTACATGGCGCCGGAGCAGGTCCAGGGCGTCGCCGTGGATGGGCGCGCCGACCTGTACGCCGCCGCCATCGTGCTTTTTGCCTCGCTGACGGGGCGCCTTCCGTTCCCCATCGATGGGAAGAACGAATACCAAGTGCGCTGGGATCAGGTGCACACAGCACCTATTCCGTTTCTCTCGTTGGCGACCGATGCGCCGCCGGCCCTCGGCGCCTTCTTCGACCGCGCCCTCGCGAAGGACCGGGACGCCCGTTTTCCCGACGGAATTGCGATGGGGGATGCGCTCCTTGCCGCTTCCGGAATGCGCGCCGATGCCGGCTGGGCCGCCCAACGGGAAGGGGCGAGCCGCGCTGCCGCTTCCCGAAAAGGGGGGACGACCGCGTTTTCTGCCCACGCCCCAAAAGCGACCGTATTCGAGCTTCCGGTGCCTTCCGTCGGGCCCGTTTCGCGAAAAGGGGCGACGATGCCGATCACGATTCCGCCGGTCCCCGCGGCGAAGGTGGCGGCGCGTACAGTGCCGGTTATGCCAACGGTTCCGCCGCGCGGTCGCGACGAGAAATAAATATTTCCGAGTGCATCGGAGGGGCCACCGATCGGCCTTGCACCTTCGAGAAAATGCGGGCAGCTTCGAAGGTACTTGGGAAGAGGTTGCGCTCCTGGAGCAACAGGGGAGTCTCCATCGAAACGAGGACGCGGGACTTCCCGCGGAACGGACTCCGACCCTCTAGGGTACCCCGTCGGAGCACCGAAGGTCCGTCGACTACGTGAGATCCACGTACGGGGTGCCGGAAGAACGTGAGTGTGAGATGAGCAAGCGACTTTACGTGGGCAACCTTCCCTTCCGCGCGACCTCCGAGGAGCTCCGCGAGTCGTTCTCGGCCTTTGGGACGGTGACCGACGTCCACGTGATGACCGACCGGGAAACCGGCCGGAGCCGCGGATTCGGGTTCGTTACGATGTCGACGGACGAAGAGGCCGTGAACGCCATGGGCGGCATGAACGGCGCACTCTTCGCCGGGCGTCCCCTTCGCGTCAACGAGGCCGAAGAGCGCGCCCCCCGCGCCGGCGGCTTCGGT
>JAAFHJ010000407.1 GCA_013298325.1 Myxococcales bacterium
GGTTGTGTCCGTAGTCGAGGATGACTTTGAAAGGAAGTTTGTCCCACACGTTCGTGCGACCGGGGACCTGGAAATAGCTCGTATCAAAGGTGCGAAGTCCCTGGCGGATGTTCTCAACCTTCACGCCCATCGCGTAGGCCATCGTGGCGGCAAACATCGCATTTTGGACGTTGTGCAACGCCTTCCCCTCAAGGGTGGCAGGGATGAGGTGCGTCCAAAGGAGCGGAAGGTGGACCCCCTTGTCGTAGAGGGTGATCATCTGGCCGTTGATGCCGTCTTCAAGCACGGACGCGAGGCCGCCCGCGCGGAGGTGCTTCCGGACGAGCTCGTGGCGCGGGTTCATCGTCACGTAGGCGATGCGTGAGGCCTTCGTATGATCGGCCATCTTCAGGCAATTGATATCGTCGGCATTGAGCACGGCGCAATCCCGCGCGACTTCCACGACAATTCGTTTGACCTCGGCGAGCTGCTCGACGGTGTCGATGCCCTTGAGCCCCAAATGATCAGCGGTTACGTTGAGGACAGCGCCGACGTTGCACGTCCGGTAACCCATGCCTGCGCGAATCAAACCGCCACGCGCCGTCTCAAGAACCGCGAGATCAATCGACGGATCGCGAAGCACCATCTGCGCGGATGTCGGGCCGGTCATATCGCCAGCCACGGTGCGCTCGCCGTCGATGTAGACGCCGTCGGTCGTCGCCAAGCCGACGGTGTGCCCATTCATCTTCTGGATGTGGGCGAGCATCCGCGAGGTCGTCGTCTTGCCGTTCGTGCCGGTGACAGCGGCGATCGGAATCCGTACCGGCGTCCCCGGCGGGAAGAGCATGTCGATCACCGGCCCGGCGACGTCCCGCGGCTTGCCCTCCGTCGGGGCGACGTGCATGCGGAAGCCGGGGGCGGCATTGACCTCGCAGATGCCTCCACCAATTTCTCGATAGCTTTCAGCAACATCGGCCGTAATGAAGTCGACGCCACAGACGTCGAGTCCGATCGCTTTCGCGGCGCGGATCGCCATCTCCCGGTTGTCCGGGTGAACGACGTCGGTCAGATCAATCGCAGTTCCCCCCGTCGAGAGATTCCCGGTACCTCGCAAGAAGAACACTTCATCCTTCGGGAGAACGGTATCCTTCGTGACGTTCTTCAAATCCATCAAGCGCTCAGCCTGCGCGTCGAGTTCGAGGCGCGTGAGCACTTTTTCGTGGCCGATCCCGCGGCGCGGGTCTTGGTTCACGATTTCAACGAGTTGCGCGATGCTGTGGACGCCATCCCCGACGACGTGCCCGGGGACGCGCTTCGCAACCGCGACGAGCTCGCCGCCGACGACGAGCATTCGATGGTCGAAGCCGTTGAGGAAATTTTCGACGACGATGCTTCGTGCGTGTTCGCGTGCTTTTTCAAAGGCGGCACGCACTTCGTCACCGGTCTTCAGGTCGAGGGAGACGCCACGACCATGGTTTGCGTCGAGCGGCTTCACCACGACCGGGTAGCCAAGGCGCTCGGCGGCGGTCACGGCCGCTTCGGCGGTGCGGACGACGCGCTGACGCGGGACCGGCAGACCGAGGTCACCGAGGATACGATTGGTCTCTTCTTTGTCGGAGGCGATCGCAACGGCGATGTGGCGGGTTTCCGAAGTGACCGTCGCCTGGATACGCTTTTGATGCTTGCCGTGGCCAAACTGAATCAGGCTGTGGTCGTTGAGCCGAATCCAGGGAATGTCACGCGCTTCCGCGGCACGAACCAGCGATCCCGTCGACGGACCGAGCTGCCGACGCTGAGCAAAATCGATGAGTTCTACGAGCTCTTCCGCGAAGTTAAAGTCGCCCTCGCCCCGACGACGCGTCCGAATATCTTCCGGAATCAGCGACTGAAGGAGCCGAAGTGCCAGGTTTCCCGCCGCTTCTCCGACGCGCTCTTCCTCGTACTCATAAACGACGTAATAGCGCCCCTTCTCCCCTTCCCCGCGCGTCTTCCCGAAGGAGACGTCGGCGCCGGTGATGCGCTGGAGCTCGATGGCAACGTGCTCGAGGACGTGCCCGAGCCAAGTACCTCCATCCTCCCGAAGTCGCTTCACAAACCCGCCGGCGTGGTCGTAGGAGCAGGTGTGCTCGGCCAGGGTGGGGACAGCTGCGAGGAGCCCGTCCACGAAGCCAGGAATCCTACCGCTCGGCCACTCTTCGAGGGGGCCGAGGTCGACAGTGAGGCGCATCACGGGGAAGTGCGCGTAAAGGCTGGGACCGCGATACACCCGACGTTCGAGGAGTTCCATCGGCGACGCAATCTAACGCAAGAGGCCAACGGTCCGTCCGTGGAAGTCGCCACAGCGCAGCATATTTTGCGCCTCCCGACCCTAAGCAAAGCGTGAGACACTAGGAACCTTGCGCCCGCCTCGCCCCTTTCTTGCCGTTGCCTTTGTGGCCCCCATGCTTGTCGCAACGCTCGCCGCGACCAGAGCCGACGCCGCCCCAACGAACGCCGGGCGGGGCAACGAAGACGCGGCCAAGGCGGCGTTCGCGCGCGGACTTCGACTCTCCGAAGATGGCCAGTACGAGGCCGCCCGCATTGAGTTCGAGCGGTCGCTGGAGTTGAAACCGACGCGGAGCGCCGCCGTAAATCGCGCGGTTTGCCTCCGACACCTCGGGCGCTTCGAGGAGGCGCTCACTGCCATCCGTTCGATATTGAAAGAGAAAAATCTCCCAAAAGGGGAGAGAGAATCCCTCGAACGGGAAGCGTCTTCGATGGAAGACCTGTTCGGAACGCTTACCGTCGTCGCCCCTCCCGACACGACCATTCTCGTCGATGACGTCGAAAAAGGGGCAGCCCCGTTGAAGGCTCCACTGGCGATCGGGACCGGCGTGCATCTCGTCGCCGCCCGACGAAACGGAGCGGTGATCGCCTCGGCGCGCGTGAGCATCGCCGCCCACACGTCGCGGGAGCTGGTGCTGACCGCCGGCGTCGCTGTGGCCGACGAGAAGAAACGTCCCGAAGTCGTGCCGCCAACAAAGGTTTCTCCGCCCCCGACACGGGCGTCGGTCGCTCCGTGGGTGCTTGGCGGAGTCGGCGTCGCCGCGCTCGCGACCGGGGGCGTGCTCTTTGTCGTCCGCGACCAGAACGCACGGGATACCCGCGACGCCATCGCCGCGAAGTCGTTGAGTACGAACGACTTTGAGAGCCGGCGCCAGCGGAACGACTCGCTCCGCCTCGGCGCCCAGGTGGCAACCGTCGGTGGCGCGCTCGCCATCGGCGGTGCCGCCTTGTGGATCGGCCTCCGGAGCGGCACAAGCGCAGAAAAAGAAACAGCTATCTCCTGCAGTCCAAGCTTCCTCGGCGGCGTCGCCGTCGGCTGCCAGGGGGCGTTCTGATGGGTCTGGTCGTTCGGAACAGGGGCGCCGTCGTTGCGAGCCTCACGCTCCTCGCGGCGTGCACGGCGTTTCCCGGCGCGCCGCCTCTAGAAGGCCCCGCACCGGCAGATGCAGGTGTCGTCGATGCGCGCCCCGACCCTCCGACCGATGCGGGTGGCGGCGAAAGCTGCCCACTCCAGCCCTACGTCGTCGCCCCCTACGGAAACGACTGCGGGCGCCCCCTCGCCAAGGGGGAGATACCGGTCGCCTACGTCGGCGGCATCACGGACGGGCGTGGCGCACTTGCAACGAGCAAGTACCTGTATTTTATAAACTCTTCCCCGGTCCGTATCCTCCGGAGCGACCTCGCCGAGGGGATGCTCATCCCCGTGTGCCGCCAAAAGCCGCTGGCACTGGACGGCATCGTCGCGACGACATTTCCGGGGACTTTCGCGCTGTTCCAGGACCGCGTCTGTTTCCTCGACGCCAACAAAGTTCGGTGCCTCCTCGACGACGACACCGCGTTCACGATGGGGCCAGAGGCGCTCGGAGCCGACTTCTCCACGCTGCACGGAATTACCCGAGTTGGCAGCGATCTCATCGTCGCCGCTTCGAAGGGGACGTCCGTCCCTACGCACGCCTTCCATGGCAGAAGCGCCCCCCTCGAACTCGTGAAGGCGAACTCCATCTCCCCTCTGGATGAGCCATGGAGCATTCCGCTTACGGAGACCAAATGGTGGTTTTCCGCAGGGGCGATCGTTGCCTACGGCGGCCATGAAGGAACGAGCACCTATGGGGTGCGGACGCTCCGCGAACCGGCTAGCTGGGGTGCGACCGTCAACACGATCAATGGCTCAAATCCACATCTCTCAAAGAGTTCGAATGATGGCTGGATCTCGGTCGCCCCTGCAAAAACCGCGAATTTGCCATCAAACGGAGTGGTAGGAATCACTTCGAAAAAAGTCGAGTTTTTCGCGGCGCTCAGCGAGGGGAGCGATGGAACAACGCCCATAGAGACTGCCGACTCGCTCGTCTACGGAGGGGAAACTCACGTGGTGGCACGCGTGACGAACATGACGCAGGGCACCGACGTGATCGATCGCGTCGCTGGAGCTGCCTTTCCGACGGTCCCCCCTTCGAGCGTCGCGGAGCGGCTCAACGTCGGCAGCCTCAATCTCCGGTTTCTCGCAGACAGCTCGGTGCTCGTCACTGGTACCCGCGCGCGATGTACGGCGCCGAGTCCCCCCTTCGTCGCGGTCTTGCCCGCGCTTTGAGGTCCCCGATGCGCCCTTTCTTCATCGTCGGTCTGGCGTGTCTTGCGGCGTGCACCCCGTTCCCGAGCGGGCCGGAGAGCCAACCGGTCTCCGATGCAGCGGTTCCTTATGCCGCCGGCGGTCTCGATGCCGGCTTCGTCGATGCGCGCCCCCCCGAATGCCTCGCCACGCCGCAACCGCCGGAGGACGCTGGCGCCTGCCCGAAGCCGGTCGCCGGCGCTCCGGCCCTCCTCCTCAAGATGACGCCTCTGCCGGGGGAGGCGATTTTCGCCGTC
>JAAFHJ010000409.1 GCA_013298325.1 Myxococcales bacterium
TCAACGCGCCACGGCTTCGAAGTCTGGGAGCCGCTCGTCCGGATCCCGCTCGTCGTCCATGGGCCTGGAATTCCTGCGCGACGCATCGATGTTCGCCGGTCAGCGATCGACCTCGCGCCGACGTTCCTCGATCTCTTTGGCGCCCCGAAAGAGGCCTCTTATCGCGGAGAATCGCTCCGCGGCGAGTGGGCAGGCACGAACGCGCCGGTACGCGATTTTGTCGTCGATCTTCCGGAAACTTCCAACAACGACAAACGCCGCGCCTTCTACCGGGGGAAGTACAAAATGCTCCGCCAGGGGGGCTACTCCTACCGGCTCTACGACCTCGAAACCGACCCCGGCGAGGACAAGCCGCTCCCGAAGGACGCGACGTTTAACGAATTGAAAGAGGCCTTTGAAGCCTACGACAAGACGCTTACCGAGGTCGAGCCGACCCAGTGCAAGAAAGGCTGTCTGTTTACGACGGCTCCGAAATGAACGAGGTCGTCGCCTTTCCGACGTTCTCGGTCACGATCGTCCCCTGCCTGCGGGACAACTACGCGTATTTGCTGACCGCACCAGGCGGTGCTCTGCCGGTTCCGGGCGACGCTGCGATCGTGATCGACGCCGGAGAGGCGGCCGCGGTGAACGCGGCGCTCGCCGGGCCCGTCCGTTCGCGACCGCCAGCGAATTTGCTGACCACGGCGTCGCGAGAGACGGCGGGCCCACTTCCACAGCGGCCCGTCCGTTCGCGACCGCCAGCGAATTTGCTGACCACGGCGTCGCGAGAGACGGCGGGCCCACTTCCACAGGGGCCCGTCCGGTTGCGACTCGGCGCGATCCTCGCCACCCATCATCATCTCGACCACGTCGGCGGTCATCGGGAGCTTCTCGAGAAAACGCCCAATATTCCGGTATTTGGCTCCGCCTACGACGGCGCCCAAGCGCGCATTTTCGGTCAGACGCGCCTGCTTGAGGACGGCGAAACCTTCGACGTCCCGTTCCGTGCCAGCCCCTTCGCCGGCGTTCGCGTGCAGGCCTTCCACGTCCCCGGCCACACGCTCGGCGCGCTCGCCTACCTCGTCGATGGCGTCGCGCTCTTCACCGGCGACACCTGGTTTCTCGGCGGCTGCGGGCGCCTCTTTGAGGGGACGCCGGCCCAAATGCGCGAATCTCTTACGCGAATGGCCGCGCTTGGCGACGACATCGTCGTCTTCCCTGGCCATGAATACACGGTGGGGAACCTCGCGTTTGCGGTCGCCACCGGCGGGACGCCGGCCCGCGCGCAGGCCCTCCGCGCCGCTGAAGAGGCCCGCGCCGCCGGTCGACCGACGGTCCCAAGCACCATCGGCGCCGAGCGGCAGACGAACCCATTCCTCCAGACGGCCGATGTTGCTGAATTTGCAAAGCTTCGCGCCGCGAAGGACGTCTTCTAGCGTCTCCCGCCTACCGGGGGACCGGCGTAAGCAGCGGCCGCCCTTCGAGCCAGGCGACGAGGTTGGCGACGACGAGATCGTCCATGGCCCGGCGCGTGGCGATCGACGCCGACGCCGCGTGGGGCAGGAGCACGACGTCGTCACGCAGGCGGAGCCCCTCCGGCACCCGCGGTTCGTCCCGAAAGACGTCGAGCCCCGCGCCGAGGATTCGCCCTTCCTCCAGCGCGTTCAAAAGCGCATCGTCGTCGACGACCGTCCCCCGCGCGACGTTGATCAATACGCCATCTACGCCGAGGGCGTCCAGCACGGCGGCATCGACGAGGTTCGCGGTTTCTGGCCCGCCGGGGACAAGCACAATAAGCGTATCTACCGCCTCGGCGAGCGCAAGCGCCGTCTTGCAATAGCCATAGGGGACGCCCTCCACGGGGCGTCGTGAATGATAGTAGATTGGAATCCCAAAGCCTTCCAAGCGTTTAGCAACGGCGCGCCCAATGCGGCCAAGCCCCAAAATGCCGACCGTCCGCCCGCGAAGTGTGCCGCGCGTGAGCGGGTAGGGGGCGATCTCCCAGCGCCCTTCGCGCACGTAGCGGGCCGCTTGTGGGATCTCACGCAGCGTCGCCAATAAGAGTCCTACGGTCGTATCAGCGACCTCCTCATCGAGCACATCTGGTGTGTGAGAGACAAGGATTCCGCGTTTGTAGGCCTCGTCGACCGGGATATGATCGAAGCCGACGCCGAACGTCGAAATGACGCGCAAATCGGGGAGTCGATCGAAGAGTTCTTGCGTGATGCGTACGGATGTCGAAGACACCGCAACCGCCACGATGCCAGAGCCATCGCTAGAAAAATCGGCAGCATTCGTGGCGTTCGCGACGGAAAAATACGCTTCGAGGGCCCCGGCTAGCGAACGGCGAAGGGGCCCGAAGTGGAGGAGGCGAGGCTTCATCATGGCGAGAATCTTCGTGCAAGAGTGCCGGGTTTTGCTCGCGAAAATGGCGCGCGAACGAGGACGTTCCCCTCCTCGGGAGCCGGGAACGTCAAACGGTAAATCTCTCTGCCGAGGCAGGCGCGATAGCTAGGATCGTCGACAATTTGATCGATCGATTCAGCGGTTGGGGTCGGTTCGAGAGAATCCCGAAATACGGCGATGACACCGGAGCGATCGATCAAAAACTCCACCAACGTCGCGCCATCGTCGGTCGTCGACGGGGAACAGCGCGAAAGGGCGGGGTGGGCGGCGGTAATCACGGCGGCAAGCTGGGCCACATTGTAGCGAGGGGCCGCGCACCGGGGATCGGCGACGCCGATAAAATCGAGGGGACCGAGGCGCTCCCAGGGGCGCCCAGCCCCCTTCATGCCTGCGTTTTCCGCAGGTTGGCGTGGCGGGCAGTCCGGGGGGCTCGCCGGAGGCGCCTTCGGTTCCTCGCCGGTCGCGCCCGGCCGATGCGCCACAGCGACCGGCACGACCGGCACGACCGGGACCGATGGCACCACCCCCCGCTCGGGTGGCGCGCAGCCGACGGAAGCGAGGACGAGGAATAGCGGCCCCATCGCTCGGCCCCGCGCGTTGCGTCCGCGTCCCATTCTCGGCGCCGCTACCACGGCGTACGGCCCTCGCCTAGGAATCGCGCCGCCGGCGGCCGTCGCGCCCCTTGACCTCCGGCGCCGACTTCTCCACAATGGTTTCAAAATATTTTGAAAGTTGTGTAGGGGAGCCTCCGCACCCCTCCGAGCGCACCCGAGGGCCGCCTCGGGCCGAATTGTTCCTCGATCCCCGCTCGCGGGCGAGGACGAACTGTTCCCGCAAACCGCAACGGCGGGCAGAACCCCGTTGCCGGACCTGGAATCCCCCACCATGCCGCTTGCCGCCCATATCGACACCCTCCGCGACGCCCACAAGACGGAACTCGGCGGGGCGCGCACGGAGGATCTTCTCGAAGATGCGCGTGTTTTGGTCGGTCGCGAGCTCGCTCGCGTCGAAGACCTGCTCGCCGGTGCCGTCCGCGATGGAGCGTCGCCGGGGCCCGAAGCTGGCGACCACCTCCTCGCCGCCGGCGGAAAGCGTGTGCGTCCAATGCTCGCGCTCCTCGCTGCGGAGGCGCTCGGCGGGATCAACGAGACGACCCGTGAGGTCGCGATGGTCTCGGAACTCATCCACCTCGCGACGCTCCTCCACGACGACGTCGTCGACGATGCCCCCGAGCGCCGCGGCCGCGCAACCGCCGGGCGGGTCTACGGAAATGCGGTCAGCGTCCTCGCCGGCGACCTGCTCCTCACGACGGCCCTCGGCCGCACCCAAGCGCTCGGCCAGCCCGACCTGCTCGCCAGCCTCATCACGACGCTACGTGCCCTCGTAGACGGCGAATTGATTCAACTTCGTGGTCGTCGCGGCTTGGTCCTTTCCCGAGAAAGCTACGAGGCGATCGTCGAAGGGAAGACGGCATCGCTCTTTGTTTGGGCGGCCCGCGCCGGCGCAAGCAGCATCGCCGTCGACGCACGGGACGCCGCGAAGCATGCAAGTTACACCGATGCCCTCGGGACCTTCGGGCGCCATCTCGGGCTCGCGTTTCAGATCGTCGACGACCTCATCGACTACGTCGGCAGCGAGACCGGACAGTCCCTCTACGCCGATCTCCGCGAAGTCAGGCATGTGCACGCGGTGAGCGCGAGGGGGCCGAGGCGACCCTCGCCGCCCGAATCGTCGCCACCGGCGCCTGTGACGACGTCCGTGCCCGCGCAGAGGCCGAAACGCGCGCTGCGCTCGCCGCCCTCGATCGCCTCCCGCCGGGGCGTGCCGTCACCCTCCTCGCCGCCGTCGCCACCCGCCTTTCCGCGCGGCTCGCGTGACCGCCATGCGTGAGCGCCCCTCCTCCCCGGATGCCGCCGGCTCTGCCAAGGTCCCTGAGATCGAGCCGAGCGCCGCGCTCGTGAGCGACGTTGTGGGGCGCCTCATCGAATTCTGGGGCTTTAAGCGGAGCATGGGCCGCATTTGGTCGGTGCTCTACCTGTCGCCGGAGCCGCTTTCCGCCGAGGATCTTCGCCATTCGCTGTCGCTCTCCAGCGGCGCCGTGAGCATGACGCTGGGCGAGCTCCTCCGCTGGGGCGTCGTTCGAAAAGTCTGGGTTCAGGGCGAGCGGAAAGATTACTTTGCCGCCGAGGTTCAGCTTTGGAAGATGATCTCGAGGGTCTTGAACGAGCGCGAGAAGGCGGAGATCGCCTACGCGATCGAAACCTTCGAAGAGGCGATCGCCAAGCTGGAGCCGGCGCTTCGCGGCTCGGACGCGGTGGCCCGGGAGCGGGCGCGCCTCCAAAAAGAGCGTATTTCTCAGCTCTTGGAGCTGGCACGGATCGGGCATCGGCTCGTGGAGACGCTGGTGTCGACGGCGAAGCTCGACGCGGAGCCGCTCGTCCGCTTTCTCCTTCGCGCCTCGGGAACCTCCTCGCCGTCGACACCAG
>JAAFHJ010000415.1 GCA_013298325.1 Myxococcales bacterium
TGTTCGCACGTCGTTTTCTGCGCAATGCGGCGGCGCCGCCTGCAACTGACGAATGCGGTGGGGCATTTTGCCCCTTTCGCGTGGACGGAACCGGCGAGGCGTGCCACCGTCGCCGACGATGGCCCCCTTTCGTTCCAAGCCTCTTCCCGCCTGCAGCGCTGTATTCGGTCTCCTTTCCGCGCTCTTGACGGTCCACTGCACCGAGCTTGATCAGCGCGCGGTCGTCGCCGATGGTGGCACCACTGTCGAACCGGACGCCGAGGTCGACGGCGGCGCCGACGTTGGAACGGAAGCGGAGACGGGGCCCGATGCGACGCCGCCGCCGCCGATCGATTTTGTGTGCGGCGACAAGGACGAGTGGACGAAGCGCGGCCGGTCAAACGCCGCCTGCGAGACCCGCTTTGCCCAGGAAGTAGCCAAGCTCTCGCGGGACGGCGTGAGTTTCCGCGCGCTTGCCTTGGGCCGCAGCGGAACCGGCCGCATCGGAATGGCCTGGTCGGAAGAAACGGGTATCGATGTCGACACGTCGGTCCTCCGCACCACGTCGTTCATGCCCGGCGCTTCCGCAGCAACCGGTACCGTGATTCCGGACTCGGTGCTCTACCCGTCCTCCCAGTTTGACGGGCCGGGCTACGACGGCCTCGCCGCTGTCGGCTCCGCGGGCGACGACGTGTTTCTCGCCTTCCCGGAGACCCAAGAAGGCGTCTCCAACACGATCAATGAAGGCTCCATCACCTCGGTGGGCCAGCTCATCGGCGTCACGTCCCTCGCGAAGACCGTCCGGCGGCATACCCAGGTCGCGATCGCGCGGAACACCATCAATGATGACCGGGCGGTCTCCTGGTACGACCGGCCGGGTTCCGGCGGTGTCGATGGGCGAATTCTTGTTCGAGTTCGAGAAGCTGGCGTCCTCGGTCCCGAGCAATCGGTGACAGGCAACGACACGAGCTCCGCCGACGCGCCGGCGGCCGGCAAGCAGAGCCTCGCGTTTGACAGGAACGGCGTGCTTACCGTCCTCTACGGGACGAGCGCGATGAGCAGCTCGTTCGGCCGGTATTCAAGGCGATCGCGCGGGGACATCTTCGCGACGCCAACGACCCTCTTCGGGAACTTCAGCGACGGGTCCCACCAGGGGCTTGCTCCGAGTGTTTCTATCGTCGGAACGGCGGCCGTCATGGGGGCCTTCAAGATTGAGGCTGCAGGCGGAACTGCCGGGCAGGTGAAGTATTCCCTCTATACGTATGACACCGCCACTACGGATCCGGCGCCGCTCGCTCAATCGCCGGATCCGATCTACGGAAGCAGCAAATACAATACCTTCTCTGCGAGCGCCCGTACACGCATCGACGCGGGCGGGCTCGTTCACATGGCCTTCGCCTACCACAGCAGCCCCACAAACTGCCGCATTGAGTACCGCCGTCAATCGCTGCTGAACGGGAAGCCGACCTGGTACGAAGACACCGTCGCCACCGGCACGTGTACCGCCGACGACCTTCCGCTCGTCGACATGGTCATCGACGAGAATCGCCGCCCGCACATCGGCTACGCGCTCGGCACCTCGATCGGCTACGCGACGATCTATCCGTGACGTGGGGCGCCGCCGTGGTTTTGCGTCCGAAGGTCGGCGCAAGCGACGGAGTGTCGGCGCCCCTCGGCCCGGGTAAACCGCCGCCATGACCCCCCATTTTGACGGCGTGCTCTCCGACGACCGCTGGCAGGCGATCTCGGAGCGCAGGCCAGCCGGCTTTGTCTACGGCGTCGTAACGACTGGAATTGTCTGTCGAACGACCTGCCCGGCGCGCCCCTCACGGCGAAACGTTCGCGTCTTCGACGATGCCGCCGCCGCGATTGCTGCCGGCTTTCGTGCCTGCCTGCGCTGCGCGCCGCTTGCAGCTCCTGAGCGTGAGGAAGCGGCGCGGGTCGCGCGTTTGTGTGCGATTCTCGACCGCTGGGTTACCGACGAGGGCGGTTCCGCGCGCCCGCGGCTCCTTGCGATGCTTGCCGCGGCGAGCGGGCTCAGTCGCTATACCGTGCAGCGCCTCTTTGTCCGCACGCTCGGAATTTCTCCCCAAGATTACCTGGCAGCGCGTCGCATGGCGCGAATGGATGCTGCGCTCGTTGCGGCGGGCAATTCCGGGGGAACAGCGACCGCAACGGTTACCGAAGCGATCTATGGCGCCGGTTTTGGGGCGAGCTCGCGCTTTTACGAGACGGGGAGTGCCCGCCTTGGAATGACAGCTTCTGCACGAAGGAAGGGTGGGGAAGGGATGGACATTCATGTGCAATACGTCACGACAACGCTCGGGCGCACGCTGATCGCAGCGACCGATCGTGGGATTTGCGCGCTCCTCTTTGGCGAGCCCGATGGCGACGCGGCGCTCCTCGCCGATCTCCAGAAACGCTTCCCGAAGGGGCGCATTTCGACGTCAGAAACTGCGTTTGTTGCGCCATGGATCCTCGCCGCTGTTGCGTCTGTCGAGGAAGGGGAAGTGGCCCAAGAACTCCCGCTCGATCTGCGCGGAACCGTCTTTCAGGAGCGGGTCTGGCAGGCGCTTCGCAAGATTCCTCGCGGCACGACGGTGACCTATTCGGAACTCGCCGCCTCCCTCGCGCCGCCCGGCCCGACCGCGGCCGGCCTCCCGACGCGGGCGGTGGCGACCGCGTGTGGGGCAAACCCGATCGCGGTCCTGGTGCCGTGCCATCGGGTCGTCGGGAAGCGGGGGACCGGCCTCCGGGGCTACCGGTGGGGGCTCGCGCGAAAAGCGCAGCTGCTCGCCCGGGAGACAAACGGGTTCTCCGATCCGGCGGAGACAAACGGGTTCTCCGATCCGGCGTCTCGCCGGGCGGAGACAATCGCGATCCCGCGGTCGGGCGATTGTGCGACCATCGCCGGCGATGAGGAACTTGGGGGAGCGCACGGGGATGCACCGCCTCGGCGTCGAGGATGAAGCGGCTTTTCAGGATCTGCTTCGCGCCGCCTACCGAGGGACCTATTCCCACCAGTTCCTGTATGAAAAAGATGGCCTTGCGGCGCTGATTCGCGACGGAAAAGGTGCTTTTTGGGGGGAATTCTGCCCGAGTGGGGACGGCTCCCTCCTCGCACATACCGGAATTCTCTTCAAAGATCCCCGCGCGGAGTACGTAGAATCGGGCCTGAGTCTCCGGCGCCCAGGGGCGCGGTCGGTGCTCGATCCGCACGCGATTTGGGCGCGGGTTCTCGCCGAACTCCCGCCGTCGGTCGGTTACGTTCACCAGCATACGACGACCGCCCATCCGCTCGCCCAGCGCTACGCAGCCCGCTACATGGGGGCGATCCCCGTCGGTTTTGTCGCCGCCTACACGGTCGGGGAGACCGTCTACGGGGCGCGCACCGTTGAGGGGAGCCCCGCCGACGCGCCGATGGACGCCCTCGCCATGACCAGCTCGCTCGTCGCCGAGACCGGCGCGGTTTCGCTCCCCGAAGGCCCCTTTTTCTCGTGGCTTTCTGGGATCTTTGAGCGTTTCGGGCGGACCGTCACGCGCCTCGCGCCGGGCCGCTCGGAAGGGGGGACCGTTCACGGAGAACGCTTCGAGACGTCGCCGGGGCTCTCGCTGGAGCGTTCGGTGCTTGCGCGGGAACCGACGAGCCCGTTGCCCCCGTCGGGTGCGCGGACGCGGCTCGTCCACGTGCCGGTCGACGCCGGATCCGAGGGTGCGTTTTCCCACCTGATGGCCGCCGACTTTGTGCCGGTTGGCGTGCGTTTGCATCGGCGCCGACCCGATGAAATCGTTTTCCAATTCCTCCCACGGGTCGCTGCAAACGCCTTCGCCGCGCGGCTCACGACGACCGCGTCGCTCGCGCCCGAGCATCGAGCCTTTGCCGCGTCGTGGGTCGCCGCCTATCGGGAGTTGCGATGAGTGACCGCGCGGTCGGGTACGT
This sequence comes from Myxococcales bacterium, assembly GCA_013298325.1. Classification (GTDB taxonomy): domain Bacteria; phylum Myxococcota_A; class Polyangia; order Polyangiales; family Polyangiaceae; genus JAAFHJ01. Next base: position 3,920 of record JAAFHJ010000415.1, read on the forward strand.
CGATCGTCTCCTTGCCCAGGCGGATGGCGCCCTCGCAACCATCTGGATTTCAGGCTTTTTTCGCTTCGCGGAGCGCTTCGACGTCTGCGCGGTGGAGCGCGCCTTTCAGAAGCTCCTCGCGGAGACGCCGCGGCTCCGATCGACCTGGGACCCGAAGCGTCTTGCCTGGCGAGCGGCCGACGAAGAGGCCGCTCGGGCGCGTGTCACCGAGCGCTCCGCGGCGACCGTGGACGAAGCGGTCGCGGCGACGATCGCGGAACCCTTTGATCTGACGCGGGAAATTCCGGTACGCGTCGCCTGTGTCGCCCTCGACGACGGCAGCACCCTCCTCGCGCTTCAGCTCCACCATGCCGTCGGCGACGGCCGCGCCTCCTTCTTCTTCACCGCGCGCCTCTTCGCCCTCTGGCGCGCCGAGCTGGGCCAGGCGGGCCAGGTGGCGAGTGCCCCGCCGCTCGCAGCGCCGGCCCTCGGCGACGCTCGCGCCCTCCTCGCGATCGCCGGAAACCCGCGGGCTGCCCTGAACCTTCGCAAGCCCGCCTGCCGCATTTTGGCCGCCCGCGGCGCGCCGCTCGTCCGCGCGAGCGACGCCGTCGGCCGCCCGATCGTACGCAGTTTCACGGTGCCGCTCCCGTCGGGGCTCCCCGGCGCCGTCCGTCGCGATCTCTTTTACGGCGCCCTCTTGGCCGGCCTCCGCGGGGTGCTCGCCGCCGGCGAATCGCCGATTCGCTTGCGAATTCCGGTCGATCTCCGCCCGCTGTTTCAAATCGGGGCGACCCTCGAAAACGCCTGCTCGGCGATCCCGATCGAAATCCCGCGCGCCTGGCTCAGCGACCTCCCGACCGCCCGCGCGCGCACCCTTTCAGCGATCGTCGCTGCGACCGAAGGGGGCGTTGCGCTCGGCGTCCTCCTCGAAACGAT
>JAAFHJ010000408.1 GCA_013298325.1 Myxococcales bacterium
AAGGGGACGTCCAACTCCGACGACTACCATACCTTCTCCGTCGGGGTGATGGCGAAGCCGAAATACAACATTGTGCTCTCGACGACGACCAACTAGCGGGTTCTCGAAACGTGCTTTGAAAAAAGCGCCGACCCTTCACTGGGTTGGCGCTTTCTTCGTTTGGCCGGCGCGGGCGATCATTCCTCTTTCTTGCGGACGATCGCCGAGAGGTGGACCGCGTACCACTGGCCGCGCCAGGAGATGAGCGACTTCACTTCTGTGGAGCGCGTTCGGCCGTCCTTTTCCCACTTTAGTTTCGAACCGAAGACGCGAAAATAACCGATTTTGTTGTACTCTTCGCCGGGTTCTACCCAGCGCGCTCGGGCGTCGGGGACCTCGAGACCGGCGAAGGTGGAGCCGTCGAGGCTCTTGGCGTTGAGGCGGTGGATCTCGTGGATGTCGCGCACGAATTCGGCGACGAGACGGTTCTTCCAGTCGCGCTCGGGGAAGGTGACGTCCTTCACCTGCTTGTAGGCGTCGACGGGGAAGAAAAAGGGGAGCGCGACGTCGGGGGCGTCGTCGCGGATCGCCTGGTAGAGCGCCTCGGCGCGCTTGACGAGGATCGGCGCATCGGGGGCCGGGCGGTCGTGGGTCTGCGGCTCGGTGGCGTCGCTTGGGACGAGCGACTCGGCGGCAGCGCTCGCAGAAGGCGTCGCAGAAGGGGTCGAAGGGGCTGAATTTGCTGCTGTTGGAGCGGCGCTTGCGTTCGTCGCCGGGGCCGGCGTGACCGGCGCGAGGGCCCCTGCTGACGGGGCCGCTTCGCCAAGCGGAGCGACGTTTGGCAGGCCGGGCGGCGCCGGCGGTTCCCCCCTTCCGCAGGCGACGAGGCACGAGAACGAGAACGCTGAGAGCACGCGGCGCATAGGCAGGGGTGCCTACGATCTCTTCGCCGCTCCGTCGACGGGGAAGGGGGCCGTTCGCGTCGCGTGGCTGCGACGTACGGAAAATTACGTGCCCGAACGCAGACTGGCGGTGCTCGGTGCTCGCCAGCCGCCGCCCGGTCGCGTATCACTGGGCGCGCAAGCGCGGTCGCCGGTGACCGCAGTCGTGCCCCTTCTTTCCAGGAGTTTCCGATGCGTTCCGCCCTCGCCCTTTCGCTCGCCCTTGGCTTCGCCGCCCTCTCGATCGTCGCCTGCAAGCACCAGGACGAGACGCCCGCACCGACCGCCCCCTCCGCGGCGCCGACCGGCTACGCAACCCCGGGCTACAACGGTCAGCCTGGTCAGCCTACCCAGCCCGGCTACAACGGCCAGCCGGCCTACACGGCGGCGCCGACCGGCTACGCGACCGCGCCGACGGCGGCCCCGCTTTCCGCCCCCGGGCCGATGGCGACCGCCTGCCAGAGCGATTCCCAGTGCCTCTCGGCGAAGTGCAACACCCAGTACGGCAAGTGCGTCTTCCCGTGCGCGGTCGACACCGACTGCAACCCGGGCAACTACTGCTTCAAGGGGGCACCGATGCCGGCATGCGTGCCGAAGCTCGGCAACTGAGTTCTCGCGTTTCCGGCAAAGCGCCGCTCCGTGGTTTCACGGACGGCGCTTTCACCTTTTTGTTTGAATCGGCAGCCACTGCTCGCGAGGAATCGGTTTGGTTCCGAAGTAGCGGAAGGCCGATCCTCCGGTCGTCCCGTCGGGGCGGGCCACCAAGTAGAAGAAATCACGGCCATCCCGGCGGACGTACCGGGGGAAGCTCATGTGGGCCATCCCGCGAAAGAGGCGGCGCGCGCGGAATTCCCAATTGCTGGTTCCGTCTTCCGCGGGGGCGTGTGTCAACGGACCTTCTGCTTCCCAGGTCTTCTCGAGGGGGCGGCCGAGGGGCGCCTGCGTGATCCCCCCTTGGGCCGCAATTCGGAGAAACTCAAAGCCGGCTTGTCCGCCGTTCATATCGAGGTGAATCCCGTAGTCGCAGCGGGCGGCGAGCAGCGCCTCGCCAAGGGCCTGCGGGGAAATATCGAGGGAGTAGGCATAGATAGCGAAGCCCTCCCGCGTGAAACCGATGGCCGAGCGGACCGTGTGAATCGTGTCGGTCCAGCCGGGCGGCGTTCCGCCCCACCAGGTGCGCCCCCAGGGGTCGAGGACGCCACCGTCGACGAGCGGCGTCATGTTCTGCCGAAAGCTGGTGACGACCGAAGGGACGCCGGCGGCGACCGGAGAAGGGTCGGTCGTGGCTGGCCAGGTTCCGTAGGCGGTCGCGCCGTCCTTGAGCGTAAGAACGGTCGCTGCGTAGGCCTTCGGGGCGAGCAGGAGCTGCCCCTCGACTTGCATGCCGTAGCCGCCGTGGAGCGCCTGGAAACCACCATTGAAGGCGGCGACGACGCGCGGAAGCTGCTTCGGATCGCGAGGAATTTCCCCGGTTCCGCGGACGCCGGTCGTGCTTTGTGGCTCGACGGTACCGGCGACCATGCGTAGCTCAATCTTTCGCGGATCCCAAACGGCGATCCAGACGCGGACCGGGCGATTTTTGTCGACGCGGAAGGAGGTCGTTGCAAAGGCGCTTCCTGCGCCGGCAGGGAGGAATGGGTCGTCTTTCAGCGACTGAAATACGCCCTCCTCCGGCGTCGCATCGCCGAGCGGCGGCGGGACCGGCGGCGGAGGGAAGGCGGCCGACGCGGAGGCGTTTGCCTTGGGATCTCCGGCGGTTGGCGGCGTCGCCGGCTTCGGCGCTGCACTGCCGTTCGGCGGAGCGGCGCTTGACGGAGCGGGGGCGGGGATGGCCGGTGCCGGCAACGGTTCGGGCGCCTCGCGGGGCCCGATCATCGCCCAGGCGGTGTAGGCAACCGCCTTGATCCACTGCATTTTTTCGTCGCCGACGAAGGAAAGCCCGCGCACACGATCGACGGCCCAAGGGACGAGCTCCGGCGGGTGGGCCGCTTCGTCCCACTGGCCCGATCCTGCGCTCGGCGGCTCGGCGGCGAGGGCGTCCCCGCGGAGGGTGACGAGGAGAGCGCCGGCGGGGCCTGCCGCCTTGAGCGCGACTCCCTCGGCGGTCGCCACGAGGACGGCGTCTTCAGCCTTTGGCGCCAATTCGGGAGAGAGATCAAAGCGATAGGAGGCGATCCCCCCGAAGCGACCGGTCTCTTGGAAGCGTGTGATCGCGCCGCGCAGGCGCTCTTCCGCGGTGCCGTCGGCGATCGGCGGGGCGGCAGCGAAGAGGTCGCGCGCTTCGATGCCGGTCGCCCCCGAACGGAAGAAGATGCGGCCGGGATGGGTCGCGTCGACGAGGGGGGCGCTTTCATCGACGGCGTCGGTGCGGGTGATCCAGGCGATTGGCTCCAAGCGGCTCAGGCCGAGGACGGTGCCGTTGGGGGCACGACGAATGGGGACCCGCAAAAGATCGTGATTTCGGGACTCTCGGTCGCGCACGACCGCGGCAACCGCCGTCTCGTCACTCACGAAGACGACGTCGTCGGCGGCGAACCCGGTCTCCCGGGCGACCAGCGCGCGGACGTCGGCCCGCGGATCGTCGCCAGGGGTCGCCGGGGGGCGCCGCGCCAGGGTTGCGCCAGCGATCGCCACCGCAAGGAGCGGCAGTCGGCTGCGGAGATAGGTGCCCGGCCTCGCCGTCATCGTCGGGTTCGCTAGCATGCCTCCCGCCACTTCGCTGAGCTTCCGCGCGGCCTGCCGAACCGCCAATCTGGCTGGCAGCGATCGCCAACTCGGTTGGCGTACGTGCATCTGTGCTCGCTACAAATGCTGAAAATTACCAGCTATTTGTGCAGCGGAAAGTTGGTACGTCTTCTGCTAAAGCTCCCTTCGTGATCCTCTCTCGTCGCGCCTGGCTTCGGAGTGCTCTTGGCGTTGCCACGTTCTCGGTGCTCGTCGCCTGTGCGGCGCCGACGTTGCCCCTGCCGCCGCCGGCGATCCCGACCATCGACAGCGGAAGCACCCCGCTGACGATCCGGCTCTCGTCGGGCGGGGCGATCGCCAATGCGCTCATCGTCGTCGTGAACCGGAACACGAACCTCCCGGGGAATGAGCGCGTCGCCGGCGCCATCGCCGATGCTTCCGGCAACTGGAGCCTCGAAATTCGCGCATCTTCGGGGGATGTCCTCGAATTGACTCAGGAAGTCGATAGCGCCCAGTCGCCGCCGGTCACCTTCGTCGTCCCCTAGCCATCACCGACGCTCGCATCGCCGTGCCGCTTCGTGTAAGGCGCGCGCATGGCGTCGCCGAGCTCTGAAGATCTGAAGACTATCCATTTCGTCAGCCTCGGCTGCCCGAAGAACCGCGTCGATTCCGAGGTCATGCTTGGGGTCGCGGCCGAGGCCGGGTTCGCATTGACCGATGAGGCGGAAGACGCCGAAGTCATCGTTGTAAATACCTGCGGCTTTATCGGTGAAGCGAAGCAGGAATCGATCGATACCATCTTTGAGATGGCGGAGATGAAGAAGGTCGGCGCCTGCAAGAAGCTCGTCGTCACCGGCTGCCTCTCCCAGCGGTACCCGAAGGAACTGTCCGAACAAATGGGGGAAGTCGACCACTTCCTCGGCTCGTCGGACATGCTCAAGCTCCGGAACGTCCTCGACGGCGATGCGGCGCGCGTCCTCGTCGGCAACCCGGCCGATTGGGTGTTGAAGGCGACCGACCCGCGGATCATTACGGGGAGCGCCGTCTCCGCCTATCTGAAGATCGCGGAAGGGTGCAATCGGAGCTGTTCCTTCTGCACGATTCCGAGCTTTCGCGGGAAGCAGCGCTCGCGGAGCCTCGATGACATCGTCGCCGAGGCGCGGAACTTGGTCGATCAGGGGATCTTTGAGATCGACCTCATCAGCCAAGACACCATCTCTTGGGGGCGCGATCAGACGAAGGAAGAGCGGCGCGCGCTCGCCGACATGGTC